>NZ_CDXDOR010000017.1:20656-54431 GCF_978021225.1 Frankia sp. CeTa3Moorea
AATCGCTGGCGGCCGAACCGGTGCCACCCGATGATCCGGTCGTCGGCGACATCCTGGCGGCGGCCGACGCCTGGGATCTTCTCGCCTACTACCAGGACACCCACGAGGTCCCGAACAGGCCACACCCGGCCTGATGATTGTTGCGGACGTTCAGCGCGGGAGCTGCGCGGCAAGATCAGGGATGCCCGCGGTCAACAGGCGGTGCATCGCCGCACCCGGCGTCCGCTGAAGCGCCTGGACCGGGACGTCGAAGTACTCCGCGTCGTCGAACACCGGCTGACCGCCGGGACGGCGGGCGAACGGGACCCAGCCGTAGTCGACACCGTCGGCCGGGTCGCAGCTCATCCAGGTGATCGCCTCCGTCTCCCCCGGCAGCAACGGCGATGTGAACAACGGCCGCGCCTGGATGATCCCCCCGTCGTCGAACCAGACCTGCGGCACCGCGAACACCCAGCGGCGGGTCCCGTTTGCCTGGGCACGGGCCGCGGTCCGGATCTCGAACTCCAACGCGGTCGCCCAGCTGAACAGGTAGTCGTAGTCACTCACGATCAGCGTGCGCTCGCCGTGTAGCCCGACGATGGCCGGGTAGTCACCGGCGCGGACGGCCCGCTGCACACGGCCGGTGATGTCCTCGACCAGGACCGCGGTTTCGCTGTTCATAGCCCAGCCCTTCCTTCCAGGTTCCCTCGGCGAGCCCGATGGCTCGTCGGCGTGGCCGGAGTTGGCCTTTCACTTCTGGTACGGCGAGGGCGCCGGCCCAACCGTCCGCCGCCGGCGCGGAAACCTCTCCCGTCCCGAGGGCGGCGGGAGCGGCGTGGTGGCGGCTCCTTGCCCTCACCCGGATACGGCGACCAGGACGGCCGAAACGTCCGGCCATCGCCCAGAACCCGGTCCTCAGGGATGACCCGCGCCATCGCGGGTCAGGACCCGCAGAAACGCGGCGCCGACCGCCGCGTCAAGACCGCGCGGCACGCGCGCCCCTGGCCGAGCGCGGCCCCTGCGTAGCGCACCCTGTTGGCGACGTTCCGTCTCCGGCGGATTAGGGTGAATCGTGTCGGTCGTCGGCTGTGCGGAGGGGGCACCGTGACGGGGAAGGACGGCTCGATGCCGGTCGGCGCGTCAGGGTGGGATTGGACGAGCGTGACGGATGACGCGGCAGCCAAGATCGACTTGAAGACGGATCAGCCTCACGCGGCCCGCATGTACGACTACTACCTCGGCGGGAAAGACAACTTCCCGGCCGACCGGGAGACCGCGGAACAGACACTCGCGGCCTTCCCCACCGCCAGGACCGGCGCGCAGCAGAACCGGGCGTTCATGCACCGGGCAGTGCGCTACCTCGCGGGCGACGTCGGCATCCGCCAATTCCTCGACATCGGGACCGGCATCCCCACCAGCCCAAACCTGCACGAGGTCGCCCAGAAGATCGCACCCGACACCCGCGTCGTCTACGCCGACAATGATCCAATCGTGCTGGTCCACGCCCGCGCGCTGCTGGCCAGCAGCCCGGAAGGACGGACCGCCTACCTCGACGCCGACGTCCGCGACGTCGACGCGATCCTCACGTCCACCGACCTGCGCGACACGATCGATCTCACCAAGCCCGTCGTGTTGTCGCTCCTCGCGATCCTGCAATTCATCCCCGAGTCCGACGGCCCCCACGAGATCGTGCAGCGGCTCCTCCGGGAGCTGCCGTCCGGGAGCTACCTCGTGCTCTCCAACCCCACCATCGACTTCAGCCCCGTCGACGGCGCGCGGGCAGCGCAGATCTACCGGTCACGCGGGGTCACGTTCGAGCCCCGCAACCGCGCGGAAATCACCCGCTTCTTCGACGGCCTCGACCTCGTCGAACCCGGAATACAACCCGTCCACCGCTGGCGACCCGACGCCACCGTCCCGGACCTGACCGACGCCAATGTCAGTATCTACGGCGGTGTCGGCCGCAAGAACTAGCGAGCGGCACGCGGGTTGGTGGTGTCCTCGACCAGGACCGCGGTCTCGCTGTTCATAGCCCAGCCCTTCCTTCCAGGTTCCCTCGGTGAGCCCGACGGCTCGCCGGCGTGGACCGAGTTGGCCTTTCACTTCTGATACGGCGAGGGCGCCGGCCCGACCGTCCGCAGCCGACACAGAACCCCACGCCCTGTGGCGGCCGACGATGCAGCGCCGCCTTCTGTGCCGTCGCCCAGATACGGCGACCGGGACAGCCGAACCGTCCGCCGCCGCCCAGAGCGCGGTCCGAACCCGACCATCGGTCTGGGGCCGTAGCAAGGAGCCGGCCGGCCGTCTGCGGGGGCACAGGACTCCTCTGACCGGCGTAGCCACGAAGCAGCGGATGGTTCTCGCCTTCACCCCTGATACGGCGGCGGTGACGGCCGAACCGTCCGCCGCCGGGCAGATCGGCCGGTCGGGCAGCACGGTGTCACGGCCGGCCGGTCCGTCAGTCGCTTATCGTTCGGTTCCGACTACATCGGGGTATAGGCCGATTTACGATTCGGGATGTGCCGGGATCGCGGCGGCGTAAGCCGAAGACGCCCACCGGGGCACGCCGAACCCCACCCGCAAGGTCCCACCGAGCCGACCGGCTCATCGGCGCGGTGCCCGAAGAGCATCTTGAGGCCATCCTCCTGCGGGCCCCGGTGGACCGGTTGCCGATCTGGCTGCTGCCGCACCTGTACCGCTACCACGTCACCGGCGCCCAGGCGAACCACTGCGTCGATGCCGCGCTGACCCTCTGCGCGGCCTTCGGCCAGCTCGGGATTCCGGCCCGTCCGTGGCCGGTACGTCTGCTCATCGAACCGGACGCGGCCACGTGCGCCACCCTGTACGGCGAGAACCCGCGCTGGGAAGGCGACGTGTTCCGCGGCCACTGCGTGCTGTGGCTTCCCGAGCACGCCCACTTCATCGACGTAACCCTGGAGCAGTTCGACGAGACCGCCGGGCAGGACCCCCTCGTCGGACGCGCAGCAGCGTACGCCGGACAGGGCGCACGGTCGGGCCAGCCGGCACCCGACTGGGCCACCGCCGGCGGCACCGCGCTGATACGACGCAACAACTGCCACCTGGCATACACCGCAGGGACAGGCGACCAGGCCGCCGCGATGCTAGCCGCACCCCTCGTCCAAGCCCACGCCGCCGCCCACCACCGGTCCGGCACCAACCTCGCGTCCGCCGCCATCCTGATGTGCGCCGCAGAACCGGAGATCCTCGCCCGAGCGCGCTCCGGACCGTTCCCCCGCCTGCGCACACTGCTCGACGCCCTCGCGCACGCGCCAGCCGACCTCGACGACGACGGGAACTGGCGATTCGCCTGGCCCGGACCAGACGGCACACCCCGCCCGTCACTACTCGACGAGATCCCGCTATAGCCACATCGACGGCGCGATCACCATCTACTCCGGGCTGGCGCATCAGCGTCCTGCCGCCGGGCGCAGGACTGGTCGTTGACCGCTGTAGGCCGCGGATCGCCCCGTTCACCCCGCGTCGACCGCTCCCGGCCGCCAGGCTCGAAGATCGCCCCCAGCAACGAGGAGACCCGTGACCGACGACGCGACAGCCCGCCTCACCGCCGATGTAAACCGGCTCCTGGAGCTTCTCGACCTCCTACCCATCCCCGACCTCGACGATCACCAAGCCTTCTGGGAAGCCTTCGCCCACGCTCACTGGACAGACTGGCAGCCGGCCTACTTCGTCGGGAAGCTGGCAGTCGGCATCGAGGAACTGGACACCGACCCCGCCAACGCCGCTCGCGCGCGCGAGCTGGCCGAGTACTGCCTGATCTTCTTCGACGGCGACAACCCCGACCTGTGGAAGGTACTGGACAGGGCGCCAACCGACGGCCGCAACGGGCGACGACTCGCAGAGTCGCTATGCAAGGCCGCATGGCAGATCTACGTTCCCTTGGAGTCCGCCCGGCGACGCGAGGAGAAGCCAGCCCGACGGCGCACTCAAAGCATCTGGAGGCTACGACAGCAGATCGACCGCAGCGACGACCCTCAATAGCGGTGGCCCGCCCAGGCCGTCGTGCGCCCAGCCCGGCTGCGAGGAAAGGACCTCCTCGACCAGGAAGGCGACGCTGTCCAGCGCGCCTCCTGGCCGATCACCCGGACCTATTCTGTCGCCTATGCCGCGCCCCTTGGACTCCGACCACCTACCGTCATTGGTCGTGCTGCGCGGCCCATCGTGCAGCGGCAAGACCACGACCGCGCTCGCAATCCGCAAAGCGGTCAGCCGCGGCGTGGCGGTCGTACAACAGGACGTGATCCGTCGGGAACTGCTCAGGGAACGCGACCAGCCGGGCGCGCTGAACATCGACCTGATCTCACTGATCGTGGCGCGGTGCCTCGCAGCTGGCTACGACGTGATCCTCGAAGGCATCCTCGACGCCTCCCGCTACGGTGGCGCACTGCGAGCGGTCATCGCCGCGCACCCGGGCCCGGCCCACGTCTACTACTTCGCACTGCCCCTGGAGGAGACACTGCGCCGGCACGCGACCAAAGCCAACGCCAGCGGCTACGGCGCCCGCGAACTCGCCGCGTGGTACGTCCCCGATGACCTGCTCGGCGTCCCCCACGAGAAGATCATCAGCGTCGGTGAAAGTCAGGACGAGATCGTGTCGCGCATCGTCACCGAAGCCCTGCCACCCCGGGCCCGCCCTGGCCACGTACCCGCAGCCCAGTCATGATCTTGTTTGTCAGTTCGGGTCGGTGAGCTGCGCGAGCCACGCTTTGAAGGTCATGGAGGCTGAGGGCTTGGCCTGCGCGGCGACGGCGAGGGCCTGCCATCGGCCGATCTGGTCGCCGCAGACCTCGATGATTCTTTCCGCGATCTGCTCGGCCCGGTCGGCGTAGCCGAGTACGTGGCGAGCGGGGATGAGGTCTAGGAGTTCGGGTGTGGTGTAGCGGCTGCGAAGCAGCCCTTCGGCGGTGAGGTCACGCTGCGCAGCGGGGCCGCGGAGATAACGCGCATGATCACGAAGTACCGCCACCGGGTCAGCGTTGGCGGCCAACTCGTCGTCTCCGGGAACCTCGACGTATCTGGGTTGGCGGGCGGCGGCCTCCCGGTGGAGCCGGTCGAGCTGGACGCGACATGCCTGCGCGAGGTCCTCGTCGGCCTGCTCCAGCACTCGCCGCAACGTCTGTTCGTCCAAGGTCGGCAGGAGAGCTGCAAGATCGACGCGGGGCGTCGCGGGATTGGCTACCAACGCCACGATGGCGTCGCTGCGCTGAGTGTGCTCGTCCGGGATATCGGGGTAGTAGCGGACGATCGACGGCTTGTGTCGTACGGGCTCGGCGGCGGCCACCGCAGCTGCTGACAGGAGAACGGGATCGTCCGTCAGCGCGGCGAGATCTGCGATGCCCGACCAGTCCGGCCCAAGGTGCCTGCGCTGCGGGGTCCAGCCGTCATCGACAGCGTCCTGAGCGATCTGGCGCAGTACGTCCACCGCGATCACGCGAAGCCGAGGTCGGCGGCGGGCATGCCTCGCGGCGACCGACATACGCAGTTCGCCATCCAGCCAACTGGGGGTCTCCTCCCGCCCTGCGCGCACATCGTCGAGGGTCACCGTGGGAAGGCAGGCGACCAGCACGTCATCGGGAAGGTCTTCTGGATACTCCAGAAGGACCGAGCGGACGGTCCTCACGTGTTTGCTGTCCTGGGCGAGGCCAGTCCACAGGTGCGGCACGGGTTCGAGCAAGTCCCAGATCGCCTGCTCTCGACGCCGATCCTCTGCCTCGATCCGCTTCATGACCTCGTCCTGCTCACGATCGGTCATCTCAGCAAACCCGGTCGGACGCTCGCGTTGCACCATCAGCGCGTCGAGCAACGCCAAGCGAACGTCGTCGGGGATCACGGCGCCGATCTGCCGCTCCCACAGGTAAGGAACCGAACGCACGTCACCGGGTTGCAGCCTGGCAGCCATTTCGCGCGCCATCACCAGCCAGCCCTGGGCGGCGCAGTACACCACCAACGACGGGTCGGCCCCATGAACGGCTTCGGCCGTCTCCACGAGAGCGGCCTCAGCTGGCCAACGCTCCAGCATCGGGACGACGTCATACCGCCGGGCGGCACGAACAAGATCCGCCCGAGCGTCCGGGTCCAGATCGGGGCGATCAGCCACGTCTCGCAGACGATCCGGGGACATCGCCGCGACAGCGGTCACCAGCCCCCGAATACTCCTACCGCTCAGGTTCCGGCTCCGGATGAGAGCCTCCACCACCGATGCATCCACACGTCACCTCCGAATCTGGCCGCACGGCCACGCTCCAACGTCTCCCACAGCGCGCACCCTGCCGGCGTTCCGACGGCCTTCGTGCAGCCAAAGTCGCCCTTCTCGCTTCGAAGCGCCGGGCCGAGGCAGGTGAGGGATCACAGGCCGCGAAAGGCGACGGCGACCGGTCCATCGCGGGCCCGCGCGGGCCTAGCGGACCCGTCGGGGATAGCCCGTTGACGCCACTCGATAGGCCACGTGCGGGGAGTAAACCTTGATCGCGCCGCACGCGGTGCCGGCTTCTTGGCCCTCACCCAGATACGGCGACCGTGGCCGCCGAACCGTCCGGCACCGCCCGGCCGGGGTCGCCCACGCCAAGGCAGCGGATCTATCTCGCCTTCACCCTGATACGGCAGTCCTTGGCGCCGGACCGTCCGGCGTCGGGGCGCGTCCAGCCGGACAGCTCGGGCGACAGAAGCCGGCCCTCGCCCCCTGGTCTCACATCTCACCATCCTCGGCATCGCCGACGTCGGGCAGCCAGGATCCGGCGCGAGCCGCTTCGAGCTGCTCGCGGGTGAGCACAGTCCCAGGTGGGAGCTTGAGGGCGGTCAGCTGGACAAGAGGCTCCGGCGGAGACTGAGTCAGGTCGGCACCGGGTGCGGTGATGTCGTCCAGAAGCCGATCGATCAACTCCGCGAGGCAGCCAGGACCGGTACCCCCGTAGCCCCAGCTCAATCCGCACTGCGCGGCCTGGGGCGCCGGATAGAGGGTCCCGTCCGCGGTTCGCACCCAGATCGGCTCGTCGAGAATCAGCTCCGCCAGCGGGCTCGTCGTGGGAAGCCGCTGTGGACTCGCGAGAAAGATCCGCTCGCCGTCCTCGGTGACGCTCCGCAGCGCGGGCGCGTCGGTCTCCGGATCGATGAACACGACCCCGTCGCGGCCGAAGATCACGAACGCGGCGGCGCGGGGAGACGGCTTGAGCCGTCCCGCCCATTCAGCCACGAGCGGGCGGGCCGGATCGGCTTCCTCGATGCTCCCGAACGGAAGATCCTCGCCGTTGTCCCAGCTCATCAGTTCACGCACGCAGTCGGCAGCGAGGGTGTCCTGCCTGCTGAGCACATCGAGCCAGCCAGCCCGTCGCTGGTGCACGTCGAGATCGTCGGTGTCCGCGGGCGGGACCGCCATCGGACGGGCCGCGACCACGACCGTGTCCTCGTCCGCCGTCCTGGCGAGCATCTTCAGGATCTGCTCTGTCGACTCGGTCTCGCGGTATTGGCAGGTCCGGGCGAGGTTCAGCAACGTCCGCGCCGCCGGATGGCCGTCCTCATAGCTGGCCGCCAGCCGGAGCAGGGCCGCCGTGTCGAGCGGCAACTTCACCGGCGTCGTCACCGTTTCCTGGCCCGGCGACCAATCCAGCATGAGCCGGCCGATCCGCAACGGGCTCGGCCAGTAGGGAAGAGGACAGCCGACCACCTTGGCCAAGGTCCGCCAACCGATCTCGCCCCGACCGCCCCCGCCGACGTCCGTCACCGCGGGCCCGGTCACCCCGAAGTCCCACTCCACCATGGCAATGCCAGCGGCATCGCGAAGCTCGCTTCCAACGTTCCGGAAGCGAAAGGTCTGACCGGACAGCGGCCACACCATCGCAAGCACACCCGCGGCAGTCCGCCACCGCAGCGCGATCGCCGAACCCTCCGCGACCTCCCGCCCGCCCAGGTAGACCGCCGGCGCCTGTGCGGCGGGCCAGTGCTGCACAGGTACCTGCGCGGCCAACCCCACGGCGGGATCCGCTGCCCAGGAGTAGATGCTCGCTCTGGTCCAGGACGAGCCGCCATCCTGCACGCTCCGGGCTTGCGCGAAACGCCCCGTACGTGCCAGCCACCACAACCGCCAACGGGGAACTCCCAGAAGCTGCGCACACCCCGACAGGTCCAGAAGATCGGCGTCCGAAGGCCAGGTCATCGCATCCCCAGGGTGTCCGTTGTGTGCTCGAATGCATCCGGTGCATAGGACATGGCGCAGCGAACCCAAGCTGGGCTAGCCCTACACGTCAAACACGTAGTGCCGCCAAAAGGATGCTTTCAGTAGCATAGCGACCTGTGGTCTACGGTCATGGTCGTTACGCCAGATCGGGCGCTAGAGATCTTCACAGATAGCCATGTGGACGTTTCCCGGCGCCGCCAGGCCTAAAGCCGAATCGCGCCGTGACGATGGGCGCTCGCGGCGGACGTGGACCGTGCTCGCACGGCGATGCCTCGCTCAGCCGGCCACTTCTCCCTCGACGCACCGGCAGGATGATCATTCCAGGTCGTCCCATGACCAGGGGGCGGCGGGGCTACCATCTGGTTCCCGTCCAAACCAGAACTGCTCCGGGTGGCTCTTGAAGGTCAGAAACTGGTCGAAGTGTCCCGCCGCGGGTAGCCCGTCGACGAACGCGGCGACCTGGTCCTGCGCTCCCATCTCGCGCAGCCTGTCCAGCAGCCTGGTTACAGCGGTCGGGTTGCCGAGGGAGATGTGCGCCGCGGGGTAGCGAGCTAGCAGTACAGCCACCTGATCTTGCTCTCCCATATCGCGCAGCCAGTCCAGTACCCCGACCACGGCGTACGGGTCATCGAGGGCGATGTGCGCGGCGGGGTTACGGGCCAGCAACACGGCCACCTGCTCCTGTGCTCCCATATCGCGCAGCCGGTCCAACATCCCGATCACGGCATGCGGGTCATCGAGAGCGACACTCGCGGCAGCCCGCTTGGCGAGCGTGACGGCCTGTTCCTGTGTCGCGATCTCGCGCAGCTTGTCCAGCAGCGTGGCTACGCCGAACGGAACGTCGAGGGCAGCGCGTGCCGCTGCCCGCTCGGCAAGCGTGGCGACCTGGTCCTGCGTTGCGATCTCGCGCAGCTTGTCCAGCAGCGTGGCTATGGCGAATGGGTCGTCGAGGGCGGCGTGGGCGGCGGCTCGCGTGGCGAGCGTGGCGACCTGGTCCTGCGCCCCCACCTCGCGCAGCCTGTCCAACAACTCGATCACGGCGACCGGCCTGTCGAGGGCGACGTGCGCGGCGGGGTTGCGGGCGAGCAGCACGTCCACCTGCTCTTGTGCTCTCATCTCGTGCAGGATTTCCAACAGCCAGGCCACTGCAGACGGGGCATCGAGGGCGATGTGGGCGACAGCCCGCTCGGCTAGCGCGGCGGCCAGTTCCCGCTCGTCTATCTCGCGCAGCCTGTGCAGCAGTCGGGGGACATCGAACGGGTCGTCGAGGGGGACGTTTACGATCCGCTGGGCCAGCATGGTGGCCTGTTCCTGCGCCCCGAACGCGCGCAACCAGCCCAGTATCCCGATCACGGCGGTCCGCCCGTCGAGGGCGATGCGCGCGGCGGGGTCTCGGGCTAGCAACGCGGCCATCTGCTGCAGTGCCCCCACCTCGTACAGCGTGGCCAGCAGTTCGGCCACGGCGCCCGGGTCGTCGATGGCGACGTGCGCGACGGTCCGCCCGGCCAGCGCGGCCACCTGCTCGCCCGCCCCCATCTCGCGCAGCCCGCGCAGCAGCATTCCCACGCCGAACCAGTCGTCCAGGGTGACGTGCGCGGCGGGGTCGCGGGCCAGCAACGCGGCCAACGGCTCCTGCGCCTCCACCGCGCGCAGCGCATTCAGCAGCGCGGCCACGGCCTCCGGGGCCGTGAGGACGGCATGCGCGGCAGCCCGCTCGGCCAGCGCGGTGACCTGCTCCTGCGCCCCCACCTCGCGCAGTTTGCTCAACAGTCCAGTCACGGAAAACAGGCTGTCGAGAGGGACGTGCGCGGCGGGGTCGCGGGCCAGCAACGTGGCCAACGGCTCCTGCGCTCCGATCTCGTTTAGCTGAGTCAGCAACCCGCCCACGGCGTCCGGGGCGTCGAGGGCGATGTGCGCGGCGGCGTGGTGGGCAGGGCGGCGGTCTGCCGGGTGCAGGGCGTGTAAGTGGTCGACCAAGGTGCGGGCGGCGGCCGGGTCGCCATGGGTGGCGGCGTGTCTGTGGAGTTGGATGGCGTCGCGGTACAAGCCGCGAGCCCAGGCGGCGTTCCCGAGGGCGCCCATGTCGGCTGGGTAGGCATGTGCGGCAGCCGCGGTCCAGAAATCGACGGGTGGGACCTGATCGGCACGGTGGCGGCGGCCGTACTGATCGAGGTAATCGGCCAGCAGGTACAGCACCCCGGACCCGGAGCCGGTTGGCAGTTCGGCGGCGCGGCGGGTGCGCTGGTTGCGAGGCGTTCCAGCCCTGACGGGGATGAGGATGCCGGGAATGCCCTTATAGGGCGTCTTGACATAGTCCAGGGCCTGTTCTAGCCAGTCGTTTCCGGTCTGTTCCTCCCACTGGGCTTCGGTGAGGTAGCCCGGTGCTGCCTCAGCCAGCCACGCCCACGGCAGGCGCGGCCCCGCGCCCAGGCGCCGAGCGTCCATCGCGGCGTTGATCAACGCTCTGGTCGCAGGCGAGGCCTGCTGGTAGCGGTCGACCAGGACCGGCCCCCCGGCCAGGTACTGGGTGATCCGACCGTCCCGAGCGTGGTCGCCAGCCTCAGCAAGCCGGGGATCGCGCCCGGCCTGGCCGGCCAGCGCCTCCAGGTCGCCGACGGTGAAGGAGTCCGGCAGATGGACGGCGTGTCCGTCCAGGAGTTCTCGGGCCTGGGAATGCAGGTCCGGCTGCCCCGGAGGCGGGCGGGTGATCAGGCTGTCCCAATGCTCGGACCACAGGGTGGCCAGGACCAGCACCGGGCCCTGCCCCCGCGTGCGCAGCAGGTTCCGGAGCCCCGCGGCGACCTGCTCCCCGAGCGGATCCGGCGACAGGTAGTCCTGGGCCTCGTTCAGCCACACCACCGTGTACGGCCCGACCCGGGGCAACTCGGCCAACGCGGCATCAGGGCGGGTCGGGTCGATCGGATGCCACAACCGCCACGGCTCAGGACGCTTCCGCAGCAGGTCCAGCGCCTCCCAACAGGCTCTGGTCTTCCCGGTCGAAGAGCCGCCCACCAACACCGCGATACGGCAACCATCTCCGACGGTCTCGGCCACTACCTGAGTCACCTTCTGATCGTGCTCCCGCGGCACGTACACCGGCAGATCCGGCAGACCTACGGTGTCGCCCTCGATAGGCCGGTGAACCTCCAGCTGGAACGGGTCGGTCACCTCCGCTAGAGGACGACCCGGCCGTGTCCGTTCCAGCACGGCGCGGGCCTGCTCGGCGACCACCGCCTCGCGCACGCCTTCAGCACGTCGGCGAGCCTTCTCATAGTGGGCTCGCCGCCACAGCTCCTCGTCGAACAACGCGACCGCCGAGGCATCGACCGGGGTCCCAGCGCGACGGGCCTGCTCCCGCATCTCCCGCACGATCACCAGCAACTGGTCGATCTGCTGGGGAAAACGCCGCCCACTCAGCCATGCTCCGACCGTGGTCGGGCTGCCCTTGGTTGCCTTGGCCAATGCCCGATCAGAGGGCAGGCCCTGCAGCATGACCTTCCGGAATCGGGCCAGCGCGTCGATCAGCGCGTCGAAGCCCCGTTCCTGCGCGTCGACCGCCACTACACCGCCCTCAGGTCGCTCGCCTGCCCGAGACGATGTCCAACCACCGCCTGGACACCCAGCACTGTCGTCACCTCGTTGGTGTGCACCCTAAAACGCCCACCAGCCGCCTTCCGGTCAAGGTGTCCAACCTCCGGTCCGATCGCTGCGGGACACCCCCCTGTACAGCCAGCCTCGGCTCCACACGGCCCACACGAAGGGCCGGACTACCGGAGGAAGCCCCGCATGAGCCCCATCCAGATCCTGTCCCTGCTGCTAGCCCTGTCCGCCGCGCTGCACACAGCCACCGCCACAACCTTGATCGCGCGCAGGGCCGGCGCCGATACCCCCAGCGCGATTCTCACCGGCGCGGGCGCAGGGGCCACGGGCCTCAGCCTGTACCTCACAGCCGTCTCCACCTACCACTGACCGCCAGCAAAACGACCATGAACGGACCAACAGGCCCATCTGACTGGTCGCGGCGAGACGTATGTCGGGGTGAGTCAGGTGGCGCGTGGTCGCGGTCGTCCCGGTATAGATCGCTTTCGCCCCCGGATGCTAGCCTCGCCGGGCATCGGGCCACACGGGGGAGGCGTTCGTGCACGGGATCGCGACCATCGACCGAAAGCCAGGCAGCGACACCATCGCCGTCTGGATCACCAACAGGACAGAGCCGTCGCGAGCGCGGAGTGTCAACGCTGTCGTCATTGACGAGGTCAACGACCCCCGCGCACTTGAGAAGGTCAGGTTGTTGACGCGCTGCTGCGTTGTCCTGGCCACGGACGGCTCGTCACTGGAAGGACTACCGATCGAGGGCGAGCACCTCACCGTCGCGGACTTCAAGGCCCTGGTCATCGAGACCGAAGGGCATCAGCAGCGGATCGTCGCGGAGATCGACGCCTACAAGCAGCGCACCAAGTCCAAGACCCTCGTCTCGCCGACCTTCCTTGCCAGCCCGAAGATCGACGACTTCCCGCCGGCCGCGGACACCCCGAGTCAACGCGCTCTGGCGACCGCGAACTTCGTGGCCAGCGTGTGGATGTCCTGGCTCACAACCGACGAGGAGCGGCGCAGGCGCACCGTTCAGCCGAAGACTCAGCTGTCGCCATGGATCATGCCCGAGGAACTGAACGATCCGACGGTGCCGGACTTCCCGCCCGGCTTCGGCGGCCGGCTCCACGAGCAGCCGCTGGTGTGACGGTGCTCGACTACACCGCCATCGACTTCGAGACCGCCAACTCCTACCGCGGCTCGCCGTGCGCTGTCGGACTTGTCCGCGTCCGCGGCGGCGCCGCCGTGGACCAACGCCGCTGGCTCATCCGTCCCCCAGCGGCAGTCGACTACTTCGACGCCTTCAACATCATGATCCACGGCATCACCGAAAGCATGGTCGAGAACGCGCCCAGGTGGAACCAGGTGCTACCCGCGCTCCTCGACTACATCGGCGACGACATCGCCGTCACCCACAACGCCGGGTTCGACATCGGCGTGATCCGCTATGCCTGCGCCGTCGATGAGATCTCGTGGCCGACGATGAGGTTCCTCTGCACGCTCGTGATGTCCCGGCGGGCGCTAGCACTGCCCTCCTACCGACTGCCTTTCGTCACGGACGCGCTCGGCTACCAGCTTGACGATCACCACGACCCGCTGGCCGACGCGAAGGCGGTCGTCGGGATCATCGGCGCCCTGGCGGCCCGAGAGGGCGCAGGCGACATCGAGGCCCTCGCTTCGTCGCTCCGCGTGTCGGTCGGCACGATGACCGAGGATCTCTACAATGGAAGCCTCTCGAACGGCGGCAACTACTCGCTGGTCCATCCAGACGTCAACCCGGATGCAGACCCGGACGGCTATCTCTACGGACGCATCGTGGTGTTCACCGGCACGTTGATGTCGCTCACCCGTCAAACCGCATGGGAGGAATGCGCCCGCGTCGGCGCGATCCCGGAACTCAACACGACCAGGCGAACCAACGTCCTGGTCGTCGGTGACATCAACCCGACGGTCCTTCGCCCCGGAGCAAACCTCACCGCCAAAGCAGCCAAGGCGTTCGCGTTGCGAGCCAAGGGCCAGGACATCGAGGTCATGACCGAGGACGACTTCCTCCGCTGCCTCGACGGGAAAGCTCTCACCTCGCCTCGACCGGACACGAGTCGCCCTATTGCAAGATCGGCCCGCCTACCCCGCTGAGGTCCATCCTCATCCGTCGAGCCTGCTCACAGAGAACGCAGGTGCCTGTGGCACGGCTGGGGGGCCGAAACCTCGCTGTGAAAGTCTCGAACCCGTGGTTCTACGAACGGGTGCGCTGGACCAGGCGATCGCCACTGTGGATGATCTCGTGCGACGGTGCGCGGGTGTCAGGAGTGCGCTGCCCACGGCTGGCCTGGTGGACAACGGCTGGCGGCAGTATCTGGACTGGGTCGACGAATGCGAGCGGCAGCTGCGCAGCCTGTTCGCAGACCCGGCCGTCATCGCCGACTTGCACACCGAACGCTACTGGCACCTGGTCACGGACGCGTCCCCGGTGCGCCGGGCGGCTCTCATCGCCGCCGAGATCGAGCTACAGGTCCACCGCCTCGAGGACCTGGCCACCCGACTGCGCGGCTACCTGCGCCTGCGAGATCGGCCAGGCACGATCACGATCGTCGACACCAACGTGCTGCTGCACTACCAGCCGCTCGATAAGATCACATGGAGCCGGGTGGTCGGGCAGCCGCAGGTAAGGCTGTTCATCCCGCTGCTCGTCTTGGACGAACTCGACGACAAGCGGTACCTCGGCAGCGACAAGATCCGGGCGAGAGCCCGCAGCGCGATCAAACCGCTCGACGACCGGCAGGACGCGCTCGCGCGGGACGGCTACGCCGAGCTCGCCGACAGGACGACCGTCGAATATCTTCTCGATGATCCCGACCATCGCCGCCGGACCAGCCCCGACGAGGAGATCCTCGACCGCGCCAGCTTTCTGGCTCAGGTCACCGGCCAGCCAGTGGCACTGGTCACCGCGGATCGAGGGATGCGTGTTCGCGCCACCGCTCGGGGCTCCGGCGTGCGCGCGGTGCTCATGCCTGACCAGTACAGCCGCGATCAGGACACTCCGTAGAGGCCTGCACGCACGACGTGCTACGTCCAGGTCTCGGGCTCGCCGTTGGTTTCGGTCGGGCTACAACCATGATCCGCTCCGCGACCGTCGCGTGACGGTCGCGGAGCGGACCCGCGGTGCCCAGGGGCGGCTAATGCCCGTGGAAAGCCGCCACAGCCGCGAGCGCTGCCGCGACCGCGCCGACGATCCCAGCCTCGACGCCGACAGCGGCCGCGAAGGTGCACGCACCTGTGCGGAGCGCATCGATCTTGGAAGGGGTAGGGGGTGCGACCTTACCGTCCTTGATCCACTGTAGGAACGCGGCAATCAGTCCGGCGACGACAGCTACGGTGAGCCCAAGGGCGGTGACAAGGAGAACGATCAGTCCGGAGTACACGGTGCTCCTGCACCGCGCCGCGCCCTCCCCGGCGGGACGCGGCGCTCGCTAGGAGTGCCTGTCGGTCGATGAAATGCCTGCGCGAAGCCCTGTGCCTGTTCAAGCCGGGCGCCAGATGCCACTGGGCCGGGGAAAGCCAGCGGCGAGCAGAAAGCGGCACAAACGAAGCGTGAGTGTGCGTGTCCGGGGCGTCGCACCCAAGAACGCAAGGACTGCTCGGACCCGCCGAGCAGCGGCGCCGGAACATCCGACGCGGTCAGGCATGGTCGGAGCATCGCGCCCCGAAAGGCTCGGGGCGTCGCGCCCCGGAAGACAGGGACTGCTCGGACCCGCCGAGCAGCGGCATCGGAACCGAAACCCCGATGCGGCCGGCCATAGCCCAGGCGTCGCGCCCAAAGTTTTGGCTGGCGGTGCATGCCGCCATCGCGGCGGTTCGGTTACGTTACCGCCGGTCACCAGAACACGCAAGAACCCGCTGTAGTCCAGCGGACACCGTGCTGGAGGATCAAGGCACCGCCTGCGCTCGACGGAACCAGTCCTCGTCACAGCTGGCCTCGCATTGGATCATCCTTGGCATCGGAGACGTCGGGGAGCCAGGATCTGGCGCGAGCCGCGCGCGAGTCAGGACGTTCCCGCGTGGGAGTTTGAGGCCGGTCAGCTGGACAGGAGTCTCCGGCGGAGACCGGACAGGTCGGCGCCGGGTGCGGTGATGTCGTCCAGGAGCCGGTCGATCGGCTCCGCGAGGCAGGCAGGACCGGTGCTCCGTAGCCCAGCTAACAGGGCGTTCGAATAATAGAGCCAACAGTTTGTCAAGTCCCGGTGGGGCTCGGCGTGGTTGCTTCGGTGGCCGCCCGGGTTCAAGACCGATCCTCTCGGGCTCAGGTCGAGGTCGACGCGACACGCGGACCGGTTCTCCCGGCCGGCGCGGCGGCCTTGCGGGCGGTGCGGTCGTCGTCAGGTTCCGGCGGCCAGGCGGGCGGCTGCGCGGCGCCAGCGTGCGGGGCTGTTGCCCCGCGAGGCGCGGGCGCGGCCAAGGCAGTTCCACGCGGCCCACAGCGCGAGCTGCCGTTTGTCGAGCGCGGGGTAGGCGTCCCTCGCTCGCTGGAGGCGGGCAGCCAGGCCAGCGGCCTCGCCGCAGCCCCGCACGCACCACGCCGCCGCGTCGTACTCGGCCGGCCCGAGGAATCCGATGGGGTCGAGGACGACCCAGCCACGGACGCTGTCGAGCACGGTGTTGACGGGATGCCAGTCGCCGTGGAGCTGGACGGGACGGTCGAACGTCAGCTCCCGGGCGATCGTCTCGGGGTGGACCGGGAACGCCTCGGGTTCGCGGTCGTGGTCGTGCCTGTAGATGTATAGCTCGTCGGCGTGGTAGCGGCGCAGCCACTCCTCGTTGTCGTGGACCGGTGGCGCCCGATGCATTCTCGTCAGCAGTCGCATGGAATCGGCGAGACCGGCGCGTGCGTCAGCGACGGTCGGGCGCTGTCCGGTTTCGTAGGTCATGACCACCCAGTGGGTGGGCCCGGTTCCGCTGTGGACGATCTGCGCGCACGGGATATCCAGGTCGGAGTAGGCGCGCAGGACGGCCGCGAACGTGGTCAGGGGCCCGTACTGGGTTTTCAGGACCAGGTAATCGCCGTCGTCGTCTTCGACAAGGAGGGTTTCCCCTTCGCCGGACCCGCTGAGGTCTCGGACAAACCACAGCCCCAGGCGCTCCATGACGGCCAACAGCGAGCGGTCGGCGACGTCCATGGCTCCCGACGACGGCGGTGGTGGTGCACCGCCTACTGTCGGACTACCGGATTCCACCCTGTCGAAGATAATGCCGCTACGTCCCCGTTCATACGGCGACCGGGACAGCCGAGCCGTCCGCCACCGCCCTGCCAGAGCGCCCTGGCCGACCCGCCCTGTCGGTGATCGGAGGCTGCGAACCACGACGCCGAGCGGCCCGCCGTTCTCGCCGGGATCTGACGATCGCCGCCGCCCTGGCCGGCAGAGGGTCTGCCCGCACGGCGGATATCGTGTGGAGGTGGGCAGTATGGGCGGTCTGGTGCCGCTGTGCATCGGGACCGCCGACCCGGCGACAACGCCGGCAACGTCCACGGCTAGGACACAGCGCAGCCCCTTGCTCCGTCAGCGACCCTCGCCGCTTGCCGATCCACAGATCGAGTGGCAGGCGTACGGCGTCGAACCGCGGTGGCTGGGTTGGGAGACCAGCAACTGTGCCGCAGCGCTCGATCCGACCGGCGCCGGTACTACGGAGCTGAGCCGGTTCTTCGAGGGCGCGAAGCAACGCGGGGAGATCGCGATCGTCGTCGCCACGCTGGGACGCGATGATGCCGACCTCGTCCGCGGCAACCTCCTGAACGACATGCCTCCCAGAGTCGGCCTCGCAGGACACGGCTTCGTCCAAGGCCGGCCGACTCCCAGGGGAACACGACCGGAGCTGGCCGCCGAACTTGGACGAGCAGAACGTGATCTTGGTCTGCGGCTGCGCAACGCCCGTCCCGACGCCGCATGGTGGTCTCTCGCGCCCGGTTCCCAGACCCTCCACACAGCATTCGGGCACAGTTGGACCGAGAACACCGATAGTGATCTTCACCCGGTGCTTGTCGACTCCCTCGGCGAGCCGGTCGTAGCGGTCTGGCTTTCGCCGGACAAGGACCAGCGGTGGTACATCGTTCCGCACGACACCGACTGGAACCTCCTGCTCGACTGGCTGGTCACGCAGGCACTCCCGCAGTACGTGCCCGCCGCCCTGTACCGCGCCCGTTCAGCCCTGCACGTGGATCCAGACCTGCAAACGCTGGCGGAACGTTCGGCGCGCACGGCCCTCGACGACATGGCCGCCAGGCACGCCGATGAGCGGGCACGCCTCGAAGCTGACCTGGCGCAGGCGCAGGCCGCCGCCGTGGAGATCCGTCACGGCCTGCTGTATGGCACCGGCCCGGAGCTCGTGAACGCGGTCAACGCGGTTCTCACGGCGGCAGGCTTCACTACTGTCGACCTCGACGCCGCGATCGGTGACACCAAGTCAGCCGACCTGCTCGCGACCATCGATCAGCAGCGCCGCCTCATCGAGGTCAAGTCCGCCAGCGGCGCCCCGCAAGAGAAGCTCGTCGGGCACCTTCAGGGTCATCTCCAGACCTGGCCAGCTCTTCGACCACACGAGCCCGTCGGCGGCGGAGCACTGATCGTCAACCACCAGTATCGAGACCTCCCCTGCGACCGGTCCCCCCGGGTCTACAGCCGCCCCGAGTTCGTCGCGACGCTGCCGTTCCCCGTGATCGGAACCCGCGCGCTGTTCGACTGGTGGCGCACGAACGACTGGGAAGCGATCCGGCGGGCGATCCTGGGAGCAGGAAGCTCTGCGGTCCCTGGTCCTGACCCCAGCCAGCCCCACAACACCACCCCGGATCCCGGCGCCGCTCAAGCCGCGAGTCCGCCACGATCACGGGCACGACCAAGAATCGCACGGTGGCGTCACGCGGGTAGGTAGAAGGTCAACGGCCACAGATGCTTGACGGCCATGACCGGCGTGACGCGAGGCGCCGTGTCGGGTCTGTACTTCTGATACGGCGCGCTGTCGACCCGACCGTCCGCTCCTCCTGCGAGACGCCCGCGATCTCCAAGCGGGCCGACAGGTCCGGCGAGCCGGCGCCCCTGTCTGTCTCGGCCTGGGTGAGGGCGGTGCCGACGAGCCGGCAGCAGGCACGCCGGAGCAGATCCTGCGCGACTGCGTCACTATGGCGGCGACCATGTCCCGGCTGATGCACCACGCGGACCCTTATCCGATCCGCCTGCTCGGGTGGATCGGGACGGGGCGCCTGAGCGGGCGCGGCCCGGCTTCAAGAAACCGGATCACCACGAAGGTGCTGGCGTCCTGCCGACCTGCCCTACCGCAGCTCGGTTCGAATGCTGTGGCGGTCGAAGTGTGCCAGGAGTTGGTCCCGGTGGGCAGGGGGAACTACGAGGCCGAGGAGTTGTCGGGCGCGGGTGACCCCGACATATACCACTCGCAATGCCTCGGCGATCTCTGGCGCAGAGCATGAACCGGTGAGCCAGGCGGTCACAGTGCGGTCGGTCACGGCTCCGGTGGGCATGAACAGCAGCACCGCGTCGGCCTGGTCGCCTTTGACCTGGTGCACGGTGCTTAGTCGCGGCCGGGCGCCAGCTGCGGCTGCGGGTGGCAGTCCGGTGACGGCGCGGGCTGCGCGGGCGGCGTGGCCTGCGGCGCAGACCAGTCTGTTCCTCGTCCGTGTTGATCCGCTGGCCGGCGGGTGCTGAGTTAGCACGGTGGCGGCAGCTGGCACCCATGTGCTCATGGGCTGATCGAGCGGCGGCATGGCGGTTGCGATGCGGTGCAGCAGCCGCTCGAAACCGGCCTGGTCGATGTCGTGGGTGGTGAGGATTTCTGTCGGCGTATGGTCGTCGGCGTCGGTGTACCACCAGCGAAGCACGGTCCGAGCGAGTATGTCGTTTGCTCGGTTGCGGACTCGGCGAGGTGCGGTGGGGTACTCGTTGGCAATGCCGACCGCCCAGGCGAGCGCACCGGCGTTTGAGGACGGAGGCGTGGCGGCGCCGGTGTAGGTCTTGGGCAGGGTGGCTTGGGCGTGCGCGACAACCAGACAGTCGCCGGGGCTGATGTCCAGCTTGGCGGCGTAGGCGACAAAATCTGTCGTGATCGCGTCCCTGTCCGCGTCTGTGTAGATAAGGACTGGGTGAGGGGCGTCGTGATGGTCGGCGACGGCCGTGTCCGGGACGCGGCGGGCCGGGTCGCGCAGGGTCGCGGCGACTGCGCAGATGGTCTTGGTGCTACGCCAGTTGTAGGTCAGGTCGTGGCGGCCCAACCGGGTGGCGAGGGCGGTCAGGGTGTCGGTCGCGGCGCCGCGGAAGCCGTAGATCGACTGGTCGGGATCGGCGACGACGACAAGTGGCAGGCCGGCATCGTGGAGTTGGTTGAGGATGTACAGATCGGCGGCCGAGCAGTCCTGTGCCTCATCGACGATGAGTTCGGCGTATTTGGCGGTCAGCAGTGCGCCGAGCGGTTCCCCGTGAGCTGTCAGGTTTCGGCAGGCATGTGCGCGCAGTTCGGCCCCGGTGAGGAACCCGGCACGTTCCAGGTCCGCGCGGGCGCGGTTGGCCTGCCCTGCCCAGCCGACGGGTAGTTGTCCTCGTCGGGCAGCGCCGGTGGCGCGTACCGTCCACGTGTCGGTGTGCGGGTCGTATCCGAATTCCGCATCGTCAAGGTGATAGCTCTGCCCGCAGACGAACCGCGCGGAGCGGGTCGGGGCGTCTCGCCAGGAATCCAGCCGTCGCCAGGTCCGGTCGGGTGGAAGGAACGGGCGGACCAGGTGTAGCCACAGGAACGTATCCAGTGTGCCGACGAAGTTCGGATGATCGATGAGGTCGAACCGGCCGGCCGCGGTGCAGCGGCGGTGGATCTCGGTGGCAGCCACGCGGGTGAAGGAGGTGATGGCTCGGCCCTGCCGTGTGGGTAGGCCCCGGTGCAGGTGTCGGTCAACGATGACGCGGGTCTTGCCCGCTCCGGGGCAAGCGATCGTGGCGAACGGCGGGTCGGCGTCGATCACCCGTTGCTGGGCCGCGTACGCCTTCGCGCGGACGACGGCGAGTTCGGCGCTCACGCGGCCGGCCGGGGGGCGGCGGTGAGCCAGCGCAGCCCGTTTTCTAGGTATGTCGGGACATGCAGTGGGTCGCCCTTGTTCTCGATGGCGTCAAGGAAGGCTTGCGCGAAGTCGCCCTTGCGCAAGCAGGCGTCCTTGAGCTTGGCCGCGAACGCCGCCGCCCGGCCGTCGTCTCCGGCTGCCTCGACTGTGGCCTTCGCGGTCTGCCACGCCTTGGGCTGCTGGGCTGCCCACGCCGCCCACACCGCGACGTCGTTGCCGGCGACCAGCAGTTCCGACTCCAGGGTGGTAGGCGCGCAGAACACAGCGGCGTGCTGCGTGGCGCCGAGGGTGGCGATCAGCGCGTTGAGCTCGCCGATGCGCGCCGCACCGGGCCGGTGGGGGTTCTGGGTGTCAGCGTCGGTAACCACCGCAACGCGCTGACCGATCCGTCGGCCGCCGGAGGCGGTGAGGAGCACCTTCAAGTACGGGGCGAAGTCGACGCCGTCGATGGGCACCAGCACGGTGCCCACGAACCGAGCCCGCTCGATCGACCCGGGCGGGAACAGCCTGTCGGCCATGAGGGGGACCACGAGCGCCTCGGCGATGCCTTCGACGAGCATCACCCGCGGACTGAACAACATCGCGCTGCGGGTCGCGTTGAGGTAGCGGTTGAGTTTGCCCCGATCAGCTGCGGACAGGCCGAGTGCAG
Organism: Frankia sp. CeTa3Moorea; assembly: GCF_978021225.1. Taxonomy (NCBI): domain Bacteria; kingdom Bacillati; phylum Actinomycetota; class Actinomycetes; order Frankiales; family Frankiaceae; genus Frankia; species Frankia sp. CeTa3Moorea. The sequence goes on from NZ_CDXDOR010000017.1 coordinate 42,194, forward strand.
CGATGTTGATCGCGGCGGTCTCGTACCTGGCCACGGTCTCCCCTGCGTCGCTGGTAGCCGGATCGCCGGCGCTGCCCAACAGCACCAAGGTCGGCGCGGTGTCCGCCGTCGAGGAAGCCGACGTCGCCGACGCGGCAGCAGGCGTCAACGGTGCGGGTGCCCGCCGTTGCAGCACGACCAGATCCGTCACATCCGCCGACGCGGCCAACGACGGCGCGTGGCTGGTGATCACGACCTGGAGGTATCCGCGCCACCGACCCGATGGCGGGGCGGCTCGGCTGGCCGCGACGGCGTCCCGGAGATAGTCCACCAGCAGCGCTTGCAGCGGCGGGTGTAGGTGCGCCTCGGGTTCTTCCACCAGCAGCAGCGTCAGGTCCGCCTCGCGGGCCGCATCGAGCTGGGCCAGGACGGTGGCGATGAACAACAGGTTGGCGTAGCCCATCCCGGACTCGGCGATCTCGCGCGGCACCAGCCCGGCGTCGGCCATCCGCACCCTTAGCGCCCGAGCCAGAGCCTGCACCGATGTAGCCGCGAATCCCAACCCAGCGCATTGCTCGTACGCACCGCTTGTCAGCCGGGACAGCCGGGCACCGATCCGGTCGGTCGCGGCGGCGATAACGGGGTGGGCCTCGACCTCGGCGAAGCGGCCCTGGACGAAGTCGAGCATTCCGGCCTCGTCGACTGGCGCTCCAGCGACGTCCCGGATCGTGTCCGGACCGGTGAGCAGGCTGTCCAGGATGGTCTGGATCCGTGCGCCGGCACCGGATCCGAGATCACGGGCCGCGTCACGCAGCGGTGGAAGGTACACATGCCGGAACCGGTCCCGGCCCCGAGGCTGCGGGTCGCACGGGTCGGCTCCGCTGCCGGCCACCCAGCCGACCTCGCCGCGGATCTGCCCAGGCCCCGGGGGGATGTAGCGCAGCGTGTACAGCACGCGATCCAGCTCCGGGGCGGTCGCGTGCTGGTACGCGGCAAGGTCCTCGGCCGATCCCGTGTAGGTCGCCCGCAGCGTTACCTGGTCGAGGCCGGCGCCCCGGAACACGTCGTCGCGGTCGAGGTAGAGGTTGCGGCGGCCGTCGATCGGGTCGGTCAGCAGCCGTAGTGCGTCGATCACGTTGGTCTTGCCGCCGCTGTTCTCTCCGACGAGCACTGACACGTCGCGGCCCAGGGTGACTGACACCCGGGACAGGGACCGAAAGCCATCGACGTCGAGCTGACTCAGGTACAACCCTGCGCTCCTTTGCGCACTACGCCACCGGTTCCGGCCGAAGCGGCTCCGCCGGTGGGCCCGAGTGCCCGCCGTTGGTGGACCGGGACGGGCAGTGAGGCTGAACATTAGAGTGGCAGCAACATCAGCGTCAAGTCAGGAGGAATTTTTTGTAGCACGTTGGCGGTGGTCTAGTCTGCTGCTATCGTCGGTAGCAGTGGAGTGTGCCGGCGGGAGGTGGCATGACGGCAGATCAGACGGCCCATGCCGCGATGCTGGTCCTCGCCCGCGAGTCGCGTGGGATGACGCAGGCCGAGCTCGCGCAGGTCATGACGCACCAGTCCGGCGCCGCAGTGTCACAGGGGTACATCAGCAAGGCCGAGGCGGGCCGGCTTGAGGTCGCCGGCTCCCGGCTGTCGGCGTACGCCGCTGCGCTGCGCTACCCGATCGCTGTCCTGTGCACCGATCCTGAGTTGCACGGCGTCGGTGTCGGCCTCGTCCACCACCGCAAACGCGCCTCGCTGGGTGCCCCGGCGCTGCGGCGCATCCACGCGGAGCTGGCGCTGGCGCGAATGCAGACGCGTGCCCTCCTTGCGCTCGCGGACGACAAGCACCCTCACCGGTTCCACCGCATCGCGGTGGACGACTACGACACCGCCGCCGACGCGGCCACTACCCTGCGCCGCGAGTGGGAGCTGGCGCCCGGCGCAGTGCCGCAACTGATTCGTCACATCGAGGACGCCGGCGGGCTGGTGCTGGTGCGCGACCTCGGCTCGCGCGAACTGGACGCCGTCACCCAGTGGGTCGACGGGAACCCACCGCTGTTCCTGATCAACGCGCAAGCGCCCGCCGACCGGTTCAGGTTCAGCTTGGCCCACGAACTCGGGCACGTGATCATGCACGATGAGCCCGGAGCCTCCGCGGTCCAGGAGCGCCAGGCCGACGAGTTTGCGAGCGAGCTGCTGATGCCTGCTGACACTATCCGGATCGAGTTAAAGCAGGGTCGGCTCGATTTGGCGCGCCTGCTCGACCTCAAACACCGGTGGGGCGTGTCTATGGCCGCCCTGCTGCGGCGCGCGGTCACACTCGGCGTGGTCAGTGACTGGCAGTATCGTAATCTGATGGTCGAGATGTCCGCGCTCGGGTACCGCACGCAGGAGCCGAGCGACCTGGTCCGTGAGAATCCTCGGTTCATCCCTGCTCTGGTGGCGCGACTCCGCGAGGACCGAGAATACCGCCCGGACCAACTCGCCGACGCCGCCGGTCTGCTGCCGGCCGAGTTTTCGCTCCTGTACCTCGACAACAACGACTCCGCTGACGCTCCCCTGTCCAGGTGATGCAATGACCCAACCCCTCGGGCCCGGCGGCCCGGGCAAGCAGCCCACCACCTCAGCCATCACCACGGTGACCGGCCGGATTTTTCTGCTCGATAATCCCAGGTACACCCACCAAGTGCCGCCGTTCCTGCCGGCCGAACGCAGCGGCATAGTGCTGTGCGGCAAAGGCAGCAACACCAAGGCCGATTCGATCTGGCGGCAGTCTACTAGCCCGCTCTTGATCGACCCAGCCGCCTATCTTGGCCCGGTCACCGCGACCGACGCCGAACCCATCGCCCTCCCAGAAAGTGACGGGGCACTTTTCGGATCCGATCTGGACGCGGTGCTGCATGGCCAGCGCCAGTGCCACGCCGCCGCTGCCATCACCCCGTCCCGGTATGTTCAGGCAGGCGATTCAGACGCCTTCAAGGCCCTCGTCCGACACGCCCAGGCGATCGACCGAGATGATGTCATTGTCGCGGTACCTGTGGCCTTGGCCTGGCTGACACAGAAGCAGTACCTACCGCAGCTGATTGCCGGCCTCCAGCGCATCGCCCACCCGAAGGCCGTCATGTTCGGAGCTCAGAAGAACCCCTTCGATGTCGCGGCGGCCACTGCGAACTTTCGACGCCTGCTGGCCGAGACCGCCAACGTCGGCCTATGGCGCGCCGACGTCCTCGCCGCGTTCGACTGCCTCGCCCACGGCGGCACCTTCGCCGCCATCGGAGCCGGCGGCTCGCTGCGGCACCTGGTTCCCCCCGACGAAAAACCCGACGCCGACAACCCCATTGCACACACCCCAGCCGTGCTAATGCCCTCGATGTTGCGGTACGTCCGAGGAAGTATTATTGCTGAGAAATACGCCAATAGCCCCGCTCCACGCTGCGACTGCCCAGTATGTGACGGGGCATCTTTGGACCGCTTCAACAGCCTCATCGGCGAGGTGCGGGCCGAGGCCCACGCACACAACGCCGCAGTATGGACAGGCTGGCTATCTGACCTTTTCAGTCACGCCTCCGATGCTGGACGGCAGCAGTGGTGGCGCGGCTTCTGCAGGGCGGCCATAGATGTCCAGAAAGATGAGAGCACCCGACTCCGGCAGAGCAATGCCTTCAAACCCTCAACCGCGTTGAGGAAACTTGCTACTCTACCACTGCGCGAAGAAGCCGGAGATGGCCACTAAATTTATCGCACCTTCCGGTAGACGTCCTCCAGAAACCGCCAACCCGCCGCGGTGAACCGGACCCGCTCGAACGGTTCCGGCTCGACCAGGACCTCCGCTGTCTGATCAGTCACGACGATCACACCGACGCCATAGAACCCTGCCTGCAGGTATACCTCAGCCAAGTCCGCCGGCCGCCGGCGCAGCACCATCGCCCGAGCGCAGAACGGCGCGAACCGTCCGGCGACCTCCAACCCATGCCGCCACGTTCGCGCCGCGACAAGCGCCAGGTCCACCGCAATAGGCACTTCCGCGCGCCGAGTGACGTGGCCATCACGCACGTCGACCGCACCCGGCGGCGCCAGCTTCAACGCCGCACGTTCCCGACCCGTCAGGGGCTCAACCGGGATAGGAATGGCGAGCGGCAGCCCGAGCAGCAACTCCAGCACGTCCGCCGACGAGATCGCACCCGCACCCGCCTGTCGCCTGCGCCCGTGCTCACCGTCATGGAAGCGGTAACAGATCAACGCCTCGGTGCCCATGATCGGCATAGCGGCTCGCTGAACGTCGCCAGACCGAATCATCGGCGCCGCCGCTCGCGCAGCTGCGACGAAGGTCTCCGCAACGCCCGTCACAACGTCGCCCTCGCATCCTGCTGGCCCCAACCTGGCTGGAGCACCTCGCATGGACGATGTGACGCGAACCTCCTCCGAGCGACGACGAGCGAACCGACGACGGCACCGACCTGAGCACTACGACACCGTTCGTACCACCGTTCGCACTCCCTGGGAACCCGCGCGACCTGGGAAATCGGTGAACGGGTGGGTCTGCGGGCGCGGTCTCGCCCGCGGTTGAGCGGCGTGAACCACACGGTTCGCGCAACGATGACGAGGCCCAAAGTCGATCTCATCCGGGCTGCGCCACGGTTTGACCTACACCTTGGCGAGCCTGCGCATGCAGTTCGTCAAGGCTCAGGTCGAGGGCTTCGGCCAGGCGGGCAATCGTCAAGAAGGCCGGCGTCGCCACACGTCCACCTTCAAGACTACGGACCGTGTCGATGGCCACTAGAGAGTCGCGCGCGAGGTCCGGCGCCGAGCACCGTCGCTCTCGGCGCCGGGTAGCGATCAGCGCCCCAAGTCGTCGCCCATGCTCTCGATCTTCACTCGGAGTCACCTTGCGGCCCATGCGATAACAATACATGTATTTTTATCGTCCACCACGGCCAACGACGTGGCCACGTCAGCGGTGGCGCCACCGGGACGCATCGCCGCTGTGCTGACGACGACGGCGGTCGGACACGTCGACGACTGGCTCTACGGGTCTTCTCTGGATCTGGCGCTGATCTTGTGATCGGACTGGCCCCACGGTGATCGACTGTTGGTGGGTGGCTGCGATCATGGGGCTGGTGTGACCTCCTTGATCTCGGGGTCCTGTTGCCGCATCTGGCGCATGTCGGGTTGGACGGGGTCGAGCGCGGAGCGGACGGGCTGCGGTTGCGGGTGCGTGCCCGGGCCGAGCGGGTGGCCTGTCCGGGGTGCGCGACCGGGTCGGCGCGGGTGCATGGCCGCTACCAGCGCCGGTTGGTCGATACCGGGCTCGGTGGCGTGCGGGTCGTGATCGAGCTGACGGTCCGCCGGTTTCGCTGCGCGGAGGCGGGCTGTGCGGTGGTGACGTTCGTCGAGCAGGTCGAGGGCCTGACCAGCCCGCATTCCCGGTTCACCCCGCCCGCGACCGAGGCGCTGCGCAGGATCGGCCTGGCCCTGGCCGGTCGGGCAGGGGCCCGGCTGGCCGCCGCGCTGGGCCTGCCGGTCGGCCGGGATGCGCTGCTTCGCCGCGTGCGGGCGTTGCCCGACCCGGTGGTGGGGACGGTCGCGGTGCTCGGGGTGGACGACTTCGCGCTGCGCCGCGGTCGCACCTACGGCACGGTGCTGGTCGACGTCGCCACCGGCCGGCCCGTCGACCTGCTCACCGACCGGGAGGCCGACACGTTCGCGGCCTGGCTGAAGGCGCATCCGGGCACCGAGACGGTCTGCCGGGACCGCGGCGGCGCCTACGCCGACGGGGCGCGCACCGGCGCACCCGAGGCCGAGCAGGTGGCGGACAGGTGGCATCTGTGGCACAACCTGGCGGGCTACGTCGAGAAGACCGTCGCCCGCCACCGGGCTGACCTGCGCGAACCCGTCGCAGACAAGCCGCCGCCGCCGGCGGAACCCGAACACGCCGATGCCGAGGCGCACGCGGCGGCGGTCCGCGCCGAGCAGGTCGAGCAACGCGTCAGGGTGCGCCACCAGCGCGAACGCCACGCCCTGGTCCAGGAGCTCAAATCCCAGGGACTGGGCATCAAGGCCATCCGCCGCCAGACCGGGCTGGCCAAGGAGACCGTCCGCCGCTACTACCGCGCCACCTCGGTCGACGACCTGCTCGCTGTCGCCCGCGACGGCCGGCCCAGCGTGCTCGACCCGCACAAGCCCTACCTGCACGAACGGTTCAACGCCGGTGTGACCAACGGCAGCCAGCTGTTCCGTGAGATCCGCGACGCCGGCTACACCGGCAGCCAGTCCATCGTGCTGGCCTACCTGCGCCCGCTGCGCGCGGCCGGCCGCGCTCCCGACCCGGCTCCGCCCACCCCGAAGGTCCGCACCGTGACCCGCTGGATCCTGACCCACCCCGACCGGCTCGACGCCGACGACACCGCCGCCCTGACCAGCATCCTCGAGCGCAGCCCCCAGCTCGCCGCGACCGCGGCGCATGTCGCCGCGTTCGCCGAGATGATGCTCGAACGCCACGGCGAGCGGCTCGACGCCTGGATCACCGCCGTCGAGGCCGACACCGACCTGCCCGACCTGCACCGCTTCACCCACGGCCTACGCCGCGACCACGACGCCGTCCTGGCCGGCCTCACCCAGCCCCACAGCTCCGGCGTCGTCGAAGGCAACGTCAACCGCATCAAGACGATCAAACGCCAGATGTTCGGCCGCGCCAGCTTCGACCTACTCCGCAAACGCGTCCTCCTCGCCCGATGATCAGCACACGGGCCAGAAGGATCACAAGATCAGCGCCAGATCCAAAACTCACCCGCGAAGCCAGACGACGCCAAGAACGCGTTTACCGGCCTCTGCCGGTACCTGGGCGTTCTCAAGCGACAAGGATCCGGCGCAGCTCGTTCCGGGCGAGGGTCGTCCTCGCCGGTCTGGCGAAGCACCCGTGCCGCCGCGACGAGTTCGACCCTGGCCGTCCAACCGAGTTTGTCCGTCGACGCTTCGGCGGCGGCCTGGCACTTGGCAGTGGCCGGCCTGCCGATCGCGGCGGCCATGCCCGTCTGAGCCGAGGGGTCCTGTCACCTGGCGCGGTGCCCAGGTGGCAGGACCCCTTCGGGCCGTGCGGAGCTGCGGTCAGGCTGCGCGCTGCTGGGGATCAGGGCCTGCGGGTGGCATGGGCTGGGGCGGGTGGAGCCGTGTCGGACGCCCGAGGTCGCTGTCGGCTGCGGAGCTGGCCGTCTTGGGCTTGGCGGTGGGGGGCCAGAGGCCGGCCAGCTGGCCCAGGCTGAGGCGACCGGTGGCAGCCGGGGTGAGGCGTAGCCAGCGGGTCAGGGTGGCGTCGAGGTGCTGGTCGGGTTCGGCGAGGTCCGCGGCCGTCGTCGCGACCGGTACCCGCGCCGGGTCGTCAAGGTTGCGCAGCGCGTCGGCGAGGACCTCGCGCAGGCGGGCTTCGCGGCGCAGGGTGGTGGTCCAGATCAGGACCGGGGTGATGATCCGGGTTGCCTTGGCGAGCCGGTCGTAGGCGTCGATCTTGTAGGTGAGGCGGCGGAGTGCTTCGGTGCCGAAGTCGAGTTCGAGGAACCATTCGATCTCGGCGCGGCCCTGCGCCCACTTGCCGTACGCGTCGGGCCGCACGATGTCGCCGAACGAGCGGGCGCAGCGTTCCTCCGACCACCAGGCCGTCAGCCGGCTGGTGGCTTCGGGCTGGCGGGCGTGGTGGACCAGCCGGGTGAACATGCCGTTGACCGCGACCCGATGGGCCAGGTGCAGGGAGTGGGCGATGCCCATGGCCCGGTCGTGCTGGTAGCCGATCTTCTTCGGGTCCAGGCCGTCCTCGTGGGCGAGGACGGCGGCGCCGGCGACGTCGAGGACGTAGTGCATGGGTGACAGGCCGCTGACCGCGAGCGGCTGGAAGCGGTCGAGGATCCGCCAGCGGTAGAGCTCCAGCAGGCGCAGGTTCGCCGACCGGCGGTTGATCCAGCCGAGTTCGACGATCTGGTGGGTGGTCAGGACCCGGTGTTCGTGGATCATCCGGGTGATCCACCGGTCTCGGGGGGTGAGGTGGCGGACCAGCCAGAGCTGGTGCTCGGCGCTGGAGACGACGCGGGCGGTGGGTCGGGTGTAGGTGCGGCGGCCGAGGTAGGTCTGCTGCGGAGGATTCGTGATCATTCGGAGTGGTCTCCCAAAGAGGTCGTCAGGCAGGCGGAGGTAGACGAACAGACAGACAGAACGGGCAGACGGTCGGGACCAGTGGGGGCGAGCGGGCTGGCGTGTCCCCGCCCGGACCCGCCACCCGCCGCCCCACGAGGTGCACACCCGTCCCGCCCGTCCGGGCGGGGGCCGTCATCCGACCGCGGCCAGTACACCCGTCCCGGCCGGTTCCACCGGACCGAGATCAACCATGTCGACGTCATCCGGCCCGACCGGTACCAACCCGTCGGCGGCCCCGTCGGCGGCATCCGACGCGAGCGCGGCCGTACCGACCTCGAGCAGGTCGGCGGCGGGGGCGTGTTCTTCCAACACCCGATGCGCCTCGGCGCGCAGCTGCGCGACCAGGGCCCGCGCCCGCTTCGAGCCGACTTTCAACCGCTTGCGCAGCTCATCCGAGGAGATCGGCCGGCGATGCTCCTCCCAGTAGCGGGCATCCTCCCGCCGCGCCCGATCCACCAGCGACCCGTCGAGGACCGCGGTGCTCGGCCGGTCGGGAGCGCGCTGCGCAGGAACCGCCACCACCTCGGCCCGAGGGCTCTCGCCTCCGGATGGCGCAGGCACGGCGGTGGGCACCGCTGCTCCACCGGTCTCTGCCGGCCGGGGCGCGGACTGAGAGATCGCGACGTCCGGGGCTGCGGGGTGGAAGGTGGCGGGGTGGCGCATCGCACGCAACAGCCCCGGGCCCACCTCAGACCAGCCGATCAGCAACGCCGGACCCACCGCGTCGAACGCAGCCTTCCCATAGTCCCCCGCGATCACCGGCTCTGCTACATTCAGCGCCAGCGTCACCACGCTGGAGAACACCAGCAGCCGCCGCGCGGGATGCAGCAGCTCCGGCGGAGCGCCCTGCACCGCCAACTGCCGCGTCCCCAGCAAAAGGCCCACCACGGACAAATCGACGGCAGGAGCCACCAAGGGGGCAACCCAGACTGGCACCCCCAGCCGCAGCCCGAGCTGGAACACGTTGCCGAACCCGAACGCGAACGTCAACCCGACGACCACAACCATGATCACGGTGACGAGAGTGACCGCCGCATCCCGTCCCGCCGCCGACGGCACCACAACCGGACCGTCCACCACGGCCGTGCCCTCGGCGGCCATCAGGCACCCGCCTTGGCCAGCGCCCGCGCCGCTACCGGCCGGGGTCCGTCACTGGGCGTGATAGCCGCAGGTACACGAGCCGAAACCACCAGGCTCGTCTTCGCCTGGCTTTGCGTGGATGCTGTACGAGCCTCCCCGGGGGCACCAAGTAGAAGGAGGGAAGCCGCGGCTCCCCATTGATCACTTTCGGTCCTCTCCCTTGGTCATCTCTGTGTTCCCTCTCGGTAGGCTTGGAGCCGACGATGCTACTGCCGATCTCCGCCACGGATCGCACCGTGTCGCCACATAGGGTAACTCTGCATCGGGCGGTGCGGGTGTCGCGGTTGTAGCGGATCTCCAGGCGGAGGGCCGCGAAGAGCCGGCGGCTGATCTCGTCGGGTAGGTGCGCGAGGTCGATGGCACCTATGGGCAGCAGGGCGAGCAGGGCCGGGTTCGTCGCTTGCTGCACCTGGTCGCGTAGATCGTTGAGTTCGCGTTCGAGCTTGGTTCGTTCGGCTCGAAGCTCGGCACGGCGTTCCGCGAAGTCGTTCTTCAGGTCCGGGTCTGGGTTGTCTGGATCATCGACGAGTTCCAGGTTCCTGACCAGGCTTCGTCGGCGACGCTCGTTGGTGGCGAGGGAGCGTTCCAGTGTGGCGATGCGTCGATCACGGTCGTCGGTGTCGGGGTCGGTGCCTGTCGTCAGCGAGCTGGCGAGCAGGTCACGCCGGTACGTGCCGAAGATCCGTTCGGCGAGGAACTCGCTGAGGCCCTCGACGATCGGTTCCTCGCGGACCCACCAGCTGGATGCGGCCGGGTGCCCGGCGGGGACGTAGCCGGGCTTGGGCGCGCACACGTAGTAGCTGACGCCTTTCGACGTTTTGCCGTACATGCGTCGGCCGCACAGGTCGCAGAACAGGTGGCTGCGCAGCTGGTAGAGGCGGCGTGTCTGGGGGTGGCGGTTGCGGCCACCGGCGCTGCGGGACTTGGCGTGCTGGCTGGCGATCTGTTGTGCCTGGACGAAGCCTTCGAGGGTGACGTAGGCGTCGTGGGTGGGCTGGGGTGACCAGATCCAGTCTTCGACCGGGTTGGCGCGGTTCCGGCCGCGTTTGCGGGCGCGGCGTCCCCAGACCATGTGGCCGGTGTGCTTCGGGTTGGTGATGATCTCCCGGACGTTGGAGATGGTCCACCGGCCGACGGCACGGGCGGGGTCGACCGGCGTGGGCGGTGGGTGGGCGACGAGGTCGTCGTTGAGCCGGTCGGCGATCTGCTGGTAGCTGAGTCGTTCGCCGATGCGCCAGGCGAAGATCTGCCGGACGACGGCTCCCTGGACGGGGTCGGCGACGAGTCTGGTCTTCTTGACGCCCTTGGCCCGTTTGGCGGGTACGGCGTGCGGGATCTGCACGGCGCGGTAGCCGTAGGGCGGCTTGCCGATGTTGAAGCCCTGCTCGGTGTGGACGGCGAACCCGTCCCAGGACTTCTCCAGCATCTCCAGGACGTACCACTCGGCGATGCCCTGCTTGACGCGCCGGGTCAGCACGGTGGTCGCGCTGGCCTTGCGCCGGCCCGACGTGCCGATCTGGATCGGCTCGTCGGCCGCGAGGAGGCGGACCCCGACCTTCTCCAGGTGATGCTCGATGTAGGTGCCGTAGTAGGTCCGCCGGGCGATGCGGTCGATCGACTCGCAGATGACGTAGTCGAACCGCCGGTCGGGCCGCTCGGCTTCGGCGAGAAGATCCTGGATGCCGCCGTCGCGCGGGATCGGGATGTCGAACAGCTCGTGGGCGCTGCCCCGGCCGCGGGCTGCGAGGTCCATGCGGCCGGACTCGATGTCGAAGAAATGCGCGACGATCACCGCGTCTTCCGGAATGACCGCCGAGCATCGCCGCAGCTGCCGGGGCAGGGACAGCGTCGGGTCCTGCTGGTCTTCGGTCGAGGTCCGGCCCGCGAACGCGACCCGGGCCACCAGCCGGCCCGGGTCTGCGCTCGCGGCGGCTACTCGGAGGGATTCTCCCCATCTCTGGATCTCTGCTGGGCTACCCATTCAGTCACCTCTCGTATCGCCCGGATCTGAGCGCGCCTCAGCGTTTCCTCCAGGCTTTCTGTCGCTATTTCGACCTCGAATACTAGCTCTGGATACTCGGCCCGTCGAAATCCGCGCTGGCCACCAGAATCGGCGCCCGCCCCTTTGTCTCGGGAGTCATCCATCAGACCGCCGCCTCCGCGAGGCTGGCGTTCCCTGAATGGCCGCCTGACGCTCTGCGATCATGGACAGAAAGCGGCGGGTGGACGTCCGATCGGTGTGCCGTGGAAACGCCGCGACGTGGCTTTCCTGGCCCGCGCGCCGCGGCGTGGGAAGCGGCCTCACCACCGCGACCCGTGTTCGTCGCTGTCGCTGTCCGTACGGCGCGGATCGGTTTCCCAGGGCAGGAGGTGGGGGCTGAAGATTCCCCGGCCGGGCGGGGCGAGGAGTTGCGCGCGAAAGAACGTCCGCCCGTCGACGATCGGATCGTGGGCGTGGGGGCAGACGACCCAGTGTTCGGGTGGGACGGGCTGTCCGGCGTGTGTGCGGCCCCAGACGGTGGCTCCGGTGTAGACCGGATTCGCCAGGACCCGGTTGACCGCGGTCGAGGTCCACGGCCGGGGCAGGCCCGTGGCGGGGTCGGCGATCCCGTGGAGGTCGTTGACAATGTGCAGGCGGTTCACGATCGCGCTGAGGGTGAGCCGGTCGTCGACCCGCCATTGGAAGATGCACGCGACGACGGCCGAAGGCGCCGGGTCGATCACGAGGCGGACGCGGCGGCGGGGCCGCCCCTCGTGGTCGAACACGGTGACCCGGTGCGGCAGGTAGCCGTAGGGCGCCGGGCCGAGGTGGTAGCCGGCGCGGGCAAGGTCGAGCTGGGCCTGGTGGGCGCGTTCGGTGGTCCGGGCGTGGTGGGCGGCGAGCAGTCGCGTCTGTCGGGCGGCGCGGGGGTGGGTGAGCCGCCACCGCCGGCCGGGTCGGCGC
>NZ_CDXDOR010000018.1:0-52188 GCF_978021225.1 Frankia sp. CeTa3Moorea
ACCCCGGCCCCGCCCGTCCGGACCCCTCGCCAGGCGGCCGTGCGCCTCGGCGTCAGCCGTCTCTTGCCGTCCACCATCGCTTACCCATGGTGATGTCGGGACGAGTGGGCCGGGTGTCCTGTTACAGTCGCCTAACCGACCTCGGCGACCGGCCGGGGGAGGCGATCCGCACTGGGCAGGATGTCCACTTCCCGTCGGTCCGCAATCCCAGCAGGAGGAGCCGTGCTCACCGCCTTCACGCGGGCATTCCGCACGCCTGACCTGCGCAAGAAGCTGCTGTTCACCGTCGGTATCGTGGTGCTGTTCCGGTTCGGCAGCGTCATGCCGTCGCCGGGTGTCTCGACGTCGGCAGTGAACACCTGCCTGGACTCGGCGAGTGCCGACAGCAGCAACGTCTACTCGCTGATCAACCTGTTCAGTGGTGGGGCTCTGCTGCAGCTGTCCATCTTCGCGCTTGGCATCATGCCGTATATCACATCGAGTATCATCATTCAGTTGCTCGTTGTGGTGATCCCTCGGCTGGAGCAGCTGAAGAAGGAGGGCAGCTCGGGCGAGCAGAAGCTTACGCAGTACACCCGGTACCTGACGATCGCCCTCGGTCTTCTGCAGGCCACCGGCATCGTGGCGCTGGCCCGCAGCGGCCGGCTGTTCCCCGACTGTTCGGCCGCCATCATCCCGGACACGAGCCTGTTCCGGATCGCGACAATTGTCATCACGATGACAGCGGGTACCTCGGTCATCATGTGGATGGGTGAGCTGATCACCGCCCGAGGGGTCGGCAACGGCATGTCGCTGCTGATCTTCACCTCGATCGCGGCGAGGCTTCCCTCCGAAGGCGGACGCATTCTCCAGGTCGCCGGCGGTGTGGTGTTTGGCCTGGTGCTCCTGCTCGGTCTCGCGATCGTCGTGTTCGTCGTGTTCGTCGAGCAGTCTCAGCGTCGCATCCCGGTCCAGTACGCCAAGCGTCTGATCGGGCGGCGGATGTACGGCGGGACGTCGACCTACCTGCCGATCAAGGTCAACCAGGCCGGGATCATCCCCGTCATCTTCGCGTCCTCGCTGCTGCAGCTCCCTCAGCTCGCCGGACAGGTGTGGAGCAACCAGAGCTTCCAGGACTTCGAGCAAAGATACCTCTCCAGGGGAGACCATCCACTCTATCTGGTGACATATTTTGCACTCATCATCTTCTTCACCTATTTTTATGTTGCGATCACCTTCAACCCGACGGAGGTCGCGGACAATATGAAGAAGTATGGTGGGTTCATCCCCGGGATCAGGCCGGGGAACCCGACGGCGGAGTACCTCAAACATGTACTCGACCGAATCACGCTCCCGGGATCGCTGTTCCTTGGCGTGATCACGGTTCTTCCGTTGGCACTGCTGAACCTGACCAAGGACCAGCCGTTCCCCTTCGCGGGCACGTCGGTTTTGATCATGGTGGGGGTTGGGCTGGAAACCGTGAAGCAGATCGAAAGCCAGCTCATGCTCCGTAATTACGAAGGTTTCCTCCGGTAGTGCGCCTCGTACTGGTCGGGCCGCCCGGTGCCGGAAAGGGCACCCAGGCCGCGTTCATTGCCCAGGCGCGGTCGATCCCCAAGATCTCCACCGGGGACATCTTCCGGGCGAATGTGCGACAGGGAACGGAACTGGGCGTCAAGGCCAAGGCCTTCATGGATGCCGGTGATCTCGTACCGGACGAGATCACCATCGGTATGGTCCGCAACCGCTTGGCCGAGGACGACGCGGTCAAGGGATTCCTGCTCGATGGTTTCCCTCGCAACGTCCCGCAGGCCGAGGTGCTCGGGCAGATGCTCGATGGCATGGGGACCCGTCTGGACGTGGTGCTCGAGCTCGTCGTCGACGACGACGAGGTGGTGCGCCGGCTGTCCGGTCGGCGAACCTGTCGGAACTGCGGTCATATCTGGCACATCGACTTCGACCCGCCGTCGGTCGAGGGCGTCTGTGACCGGTGTGGTGGCGAGCTGTTCCAGCGCGACGACGACCGGTCGGAGACGGTCCGTCATCGGCTCGAGGTCTACGCGGACCAGACGTCGCCGCTGGTGGCGTACTACGCCGAAAAGGGCATCCTGATCGGTATCGACGCCACCGGACCGGTGGACAACGTCACCGACCGCGCGCTCGACGCCCTGCGGCACTACGGCGACTGAACCCGTCGGCCTGGTCCGGGCCGCGGACCAGGCTGAACGTGGCTCCCGAGCTTTTCGCGGAAGATCGTTGGAGTACGTCCTGCGGGGGTCGGCGGCTAACATCGGAAACGGACACAACACGAACACGGACCGGGGCGACGAGCGTGGCGCGACGAGAACACGTCCAGATCAAGACGGCGGCGGAGATCGCCAAGATGCGGGTTGCTGGCCTGCTCGTCGCGAAGACGCTGGCGCGGCTGCGTGACGCGGTCGTCCCCGGGGTCACCACGGCCGAGCTGGACGCCCTTGCCGAGAAGACGATCCGGGACGACGGCGGTATCCCGTCCTTCAAGGGCTATGCCCAGCCGCCGTATCCGGCCTCGATCTGCAGCTCGGTCAACAACGAGGTGGTGCACGCCATCCCCACCCGCAAGCGGGTGCTGCGCGAGGGCGACATCATCTCGATCGACTGCGGGGCGATCGTGGACGGCTGGCATGGGGACGCCGCGATCACCGTGCCGGTCGGTGAGGTCGCCCCGGAGGTTCTCGCGATGATCGACACGTGCGAGGGCGCGCTGTGGGCGGGCCTCGCCGCCGCCCAGCTCGGTGGAAAGCTCACCGACATCAGCGCCGCCGTCGAGCGGCATGTCCGTCCACATGGCTACGGCATCGTCGATCACTACGGGGGCCACGGCATCGGCAGCGAGATGCACCAGCCCCCCCACGTGCTCAACCACGGCCGGCCCGGCCGTGGCATCCGGCTGATCGAGGGCCTTGCGCTGGCCATCGAGCCCATGATCACCATGGGGTCGCCGGACACGGCCGTGCTCCCCGACGACTGGACCGTCGTGACCCGCGACGGCAGCCTCGCCGCCCACATCGAGCACTCGGTGGCAATCACTCCGCGTGGGCCGTGGGTGCTGACGGCGCCGGACGGCGGAGCGGCGAAACTCACCGAGCTCGGGGTCGCCTGCGGGCAGCCGGCTGACGCCCCGTCTGGAACCGGCTGAACCGGCTGAGGTCGCGTCGACTCTGAGCGGGGGTCGTGTTGACCCTTGACGGGGGTCGCCGCGTACACTCTTTAGCTGGCGGTCTTCTCACGCCGGTGTGCTCCACCGTGTCGATAGCAGTCCTGTCCATGGCAGTTGCGGTCGGTGGCAGTGTGGTTGGTGGGTTCGGGCTCCTCTCGGGGTAGTTCAAGCCTCTGACCTTGGCTTTTCCGAATATTTCGGAGGGCCGACCGGTCGCGGCCGAGCCGCCGTCCCATAGCCGACGTCAGGACAGCGGAGGACATGCCGAAGAAGGACGGGGCCATCGAGATCGAAGGCCGTGTGGTGGAGCCGCTCCCGAACGCGATGTTCCGGGTGGAGCTCCAGAACGGTCATCGTGTTCTCGCCCACATCAGCGGGAAGATGCGCCAGCACTACATCCGGATCCTGCCGGAGGACCGCGTCGTGGTCGAGCTCTCGCCCTACGACCTGTCCCGCGGCCGCATCGTCTACCGCTACAAGTAGTCGATCTCTTCTCACTCGCCCGTAGCTCCACTCAATCGCCACGCGCGGCCCGCGGCTGCGCAGGAGGTCCGCAACAGCCGTGAAGGTCAAGCCCAGCGTCAAGAAGATCTGCGACAAGTGCAAGGTGATCCGTCGCCACGGGCGAGTCATGGTCATCTGCGACAACCTTCGTCACAAGCAGCGTCAGGGCTGATGTCCTGACGGGTGCGGCCTCGTCCCGGCGGGTGGCGCAGCACGTGCCGCCCGCCGAGAGGCGGCCCACCGCATCCAAGCGATGCCAGGCGTCCCATCCGGGACGACCCACCCCCGGTCGGAGGCCGGGGCCCGCCCGGCCCGGCGCCGGCCGGGACGGCATCGCCCGAGACCTCCGGCCGCAGGAAGGAAACATCCGTTCATGGCACGCCTCTCCGGCGTCGACCTTCCCCGCGAGAAGCGGGTTGAGATCGCTCTGACCTACATCTTCGGGATCGGCCGCAGCCGCTCCCGGGACACCCTCGCCGCCACCGGGGTCAACCCGGACACGCGTGTTCGTGATCTGAGCGAGGAAGAGATCGTCAGACTGCGCGACTGGATCGACGCGAACTACCGGGTCGAGGGTGACCTCAACCGGGAGATCAAGCAGGACATTCGCCGCAAGATGGAGATCGGATGCTACCAGGGGCTCCGTCACCGGCGTAACCTGCCCGTCCACGGCCAGCGCACGCACACCAACGCGCGCACCCGCAAGGGCCCGCGCCGCGCCATCGCCGGCAAGAAGAAGGCCGGCAAGAAGTAGTCAGGGTCCCCGGCGGACCGCTCGGGCCCGCCGCCGCCGACCACTGATCGACGACCTCGTACACGGAGACCACACGCGAACATGCCTCCCAAGACGCGCGCAGCCGGCGCCAAGAAGGTCCGGCGCAAGGAAAAGAAGAACGTCGCCCACGGACATGCTCACATCAAGAGCACGTTTAACAACACGATCGTCTCCATCACCGACCCGTCCGGGAACGTGATCTCCTGGGCCTCGGCGGGCCATGTCGGCTTCAAGGGCTCCCGCAAGTCCACGCCCTTCGCCGCCCAGATGGCGGCCGAGAACGCGGCCCGCAAGGCGCAGGAGCACGGGATGCGCAAGGTCGACGTCTTCGTAAAGGGCCCGGGTTCCGGCCGGGAGACCGCGATTCGTTCCCTGCAGGCCGCGGGCCTCGAGGTCGGTGCGATCCAGGACGTCACCCCGACCCCGCACAACGGTTGCCGCCCGCCCAAGCGGCGCAGGGTGTGACCATGCGGCGAGGCGGTCGCGGCCGGAGCTCCACGCCGGCCGGTGTCGTGGCGTTGCGTTCGAGTTCGCGCCAGGAAACGAGAGAGAAGGATTAGATGGCCCGTTACACCGGCGCGGACTGCAAGCGTTGCCGCCGCGAGAAGACCAAGCTGTTCCTCAAGGGCAGCAAGTGCGACACCCCGAAGTGCCCGATCGAGATCCGGCCCTACCCGCCGGGCGAGCACGGCCGTGGCCGCACCAAGGACTCCGAGTACCTGCTGCAGAAGCGCGAGAAGCAGAAGTGCGCCCGAATCTACGGCGTGCTGGAGAAGCAGTTCCGGGGCTACTACGACGAGGCGAATCGCCGGGCCGGCAAGACCGGTGACGAGCTGCTGAAGATCCTTGAGTCGCGGCTCGACAACGTCGTGTACCGGGGTGGCTTCGCACCCTCGCGGGACGCCGCCCGTCAGGCCGTCCGGCACGGCCACGTCCAGGTGAACGGCCGCAAGGTCGACATCCCCAGCTATCGGATCAGCGAGAACGACATCGTCGAGATCGCGCCGAAGGCCCGGGAGCTCACCCCGTTCATCGTGGCCCGGGAGACCGCGGGTCAGGGTCGGGCCGTTCCGGCCTGGCTGGAGGTGATCCCGAGCCAGCTGCGGATCCTGGTGCACTCGCTGCCGGCGCGGCAGGTGATCGACACTCAGGTGCAGGAACAGCTGATCGTCGAGCTCTACTCCAAGTAGGGTCTGCCGGCGTCGTCCCCGCAGTCAGGGGGCGGAGCACACTGGAGTCCGGGCGGGCCTCCGCCCGGACACCACCCCGTGGGCGGAACGGACCGATGTTCCGCTCACCGGCTCCCGTCAGGGGGCCTGCACCACACGGCGTCATATGGCGGTCGCCGTGGTCGGAAGGACGTTCTCATGTTGATCGCTCAGCGTCCCACCCTCATCGAAGACCCGATCTCCGAGTTCCGTTCACGCTTCGTGATCGAGCCGCTGGAGCCGGGCTTCGGCTACACCCTCGGTAACTCGTTGCGCCGGACCCTGTTGTCCTCCATTCCCGGTGCCTCGGTCACCAGCATCCGCATCGACGGCGTGCTGCACGAGTTCTCCACCGTGCCCGGCGTCAAGGAGGACGTGACCGACCTGATCCTGAACCTCAAGGAACTGGTCGTCAGCTCCGACAACGACGAGCCGACCGTGATGTACCTGCGCAAGCAGGGCCCCGGCGAGGTCACGGCGGCGGACATCGCCCCGCCGGCGGGCGTCGAGGTGCACAACCCCGAGCTGCGGCTCGCCATTCTGAACGACAAGGGCAAGCTCGAGATCGAGCTGACCGTCGAGCGGGGGCGCGGGTACGTCAGCGCGGCCCAGAACAAGCAGGCCGGCCAGGAGATCGGGCGGATCCCGATCGACTCGATCTACTCGCCGGTGCTGAAGGTGACCTACAAGGTCGAGGCCACCCGCGTCGAGCAGCGGACCGACTTCGACCGGCTCATCGTTGACGTCGAGACCAAGCCGTCGATCTCCCCGCGAGACGCGATGGCCAGCGCCGGCAAGACCCTGGTCGGCCTGTTCGGGCTGGCGCAGGAGCTCAACGCCGAGGCGGAGGGCGTCGACATCGGCCCGTCCGCCGCGGACGCGGCGCTGGCGGCCGACCTCGCGTTGCCCATCGAGGAGATGGACCTGACCGTCCGCTCCTACAACTGCCTCAAGCGTGAGGGCATCCACACGATCGGCGAGCTGGTCTCCCGTAGCGAGGCCGACCTGCTCGACATCCGTAACTTCGGGCAGAAGTCGATCGATGAGGTCAAGACGAAGCTGGGCGCGATGGGCCTGCAGCTCAAGGACTCCCCGCCCGGGTTCGACCCGCGCCAGGCCGTGGACACCTACGGCACCGACGCGTACAGCCCGTCGTTCTCCGACCCGTCCGACGACGGCGCGGAGTTCGTCGAGACCGAGCAGTACTGATCTCCACGAGGGCCTCCGCTTCCGGCGGGGGCCCTCGGCGACCCTCCGGTGGCGAGAGCCGCGTCCTTCGGGCGGGCAGCCTGGCTAGGCCGGTGACCAGCAGGACAGTGAAAGGAACGAGGAGCACTCATCATGCCCACGCCAACCAAGGGCGCCCGGCTCGGCGGCAGCCCCGCACATGAGCGGCTGCTGCTGGCCAACCTCGCCACCGCGCTGTTCGAGCACGGCGGCATCACCACCACCGAGGCGAAGGCCAAGCGGCTGCGTCCGTACGCCGAGCGTTTGGTGACCTTCGCCAAGCGGGGGGACCTGCACGCCCGCCGGCGCGTCATGCGCCAGGTACGCGACAACTCGGTCGTGCACACCCTGTTCACCGAGATCGGTCCGCGCTACGCGAACCGGAACGGTGGCTACACCCGGATCATCAAGATCGGCAACCGGAAGGGTGACAACGCCCCGCTGGCCCGGATCGAGCTGGTCGAGGCGCTGACTATCGGCCAGCAGGCCGTCAGTGAAGCCGAGCGGGCGCGGGACACTCGTTTCGAGGCTCGTCGCAAGCCCACCGGCGCCACCGCGGAGGCTGCGGAGGACTTGGCCCAGGAGTCGCCGACCGCGGCTGTTGTGGCAGCCGAGGCCGCGGAGCCGGTGGACACCCCCGCCGAAGGGGCCGCCGGCAAGCCGACGACCGGGCAGGCGGACGACTCCGGCACCGGGGAGGACTCCGCAAACTGAGATCCGGGCCGAAGGCCGGAATCTTCGGCCTTCGGCCCGGATCTCGCGTCTTGGAGTAGATCCGCGCAGGCCCGCCGCCCATGATGGGCGGCGGGCTTTCGTTTTAGTGCCGTCGCACCGCCGCGTCGTCGCTTGCACGGGGGAGAGACAGATGTCCGATCCGGGAGTTTCCGCGGGACGATGTCCCGCGGGTCGCGAGGCGGCTGCCCGCCGGTGATGACGATGACCGACGGGCTGGTTCGGCTGCGGCTGAACCTCTCCTACGACGGGACGCCGTTCGCAGGATGGGCCCGCCAGCCCGGCCAACGCACCGTGCAGGGCGATGTGGAGGATGCCCTTATGCGGGTGGCGCGGTTGCCGGCGGTACGGCTCACCGTCGCCGGACGGACCGATTCGGGCGTCCACGCCGTCGGCCAGGTAGCGCATGTTGATCTCCCGGACGACGTGCCGCTCGGCGGCCTCGCGCGGCGGCTGAACGGTGTCCTGGACCGGGCCGTGCGGATCATCGGGCTCGCCCCGGCACCGCCCGGCTTCGACGCCAGATTCTCCGCACTCTCCCGCCGCTACGTCTACCGCATCACCGACGCTCCGTATGGAGCCGAACCCCTGCGGCGCTTCGACACCCTGGCCTGGCCTCGTCCGCTCGACGTGCCCGCGATGGCGGCGGCGGCGCTGTTCCTGGTTGGCGAGCATGACTTCGCCGCGTTCTGCCGGCGCCGGGAAGGCGCGACGACCGTCCGCACGCTGCTGCGCCTCGATGTGCTCCGCCGGCCTGACGGGGTCGTCGTGGCCGACGTCGAGGCCGACGCCTTCTGCCACTCCATGGTCCGGGCGCTGGTCGGCGCCCTGCTTGCCGTCGGGGAGGGCCGCAAGCCGCCCCAGTGGCCCGCGGCGGTGCTGCACCGAGGCGTCCGGGACCCTGCCGTCACCGTTGCGCCGGCGCACGGCCTGACGTTGGTGGACGTGCGTTACCCGCCCGATCCCGAGTTGGCCGCCCGAGCCGAGGTCACCCGGGCCGTTCGGATTCCCCCCACGCCGTCCGGTTGAGGGTGGGGCCTGGTCGCCGGTGGGGCCTGGTCGCCGGTGGGTCAGTGGCGCGGGCCGTGGCCGAGTACTGCTCGGTCTCCGATGGGCTCGGTCGCGAGTGTGCTCAGATCGGTCTGGGCGTTCCGCAGCGCGGGATCGGTCCCTGCTCCCTGGGTGCCGTCGGTGTAGGCGACCTGCGTGTAGATGAGGTAGTGCCCGCGGGTGATCGCGCCCCGCCACGAGTTGTTCCCACCCGGGCCGGTGATCCGCGCGTTCGGAATCGAGTTGGCCGGGACGGGGAGGGGCACGATGCCACCGCGCCCCTGGTTGAGGATGCCCGCGGTGGCGGTGGCGGTGGCGAGCTCGTCGAGGACGAAGACGGTGACACCGGCCAGCACCTGGTGTCCGCTGTCCCCCGGGGTGCTGAGGAACAGCGTCCGCACCACCTGCCGGCAGCGCCGGTCCTTGAGCTGCGTGACCAGACCACCGGTGAGATCTGGGCAGCCGTTGTCCAGTTTGCGGGCGAGCCGCCGGTAGTTCCGTCCCTCGGCCTCGACCTGCTCGTCGGAGAAGAACTCGTCGGCGGTTACCGGGTCGGAGTCGAGGGTCGCGCTGTTGAGGAAGCCGGCCGGGATTGGTGGGAGCGTCTGCCGAGTGGTGGGCGTCTCGTGCCCGTTGTCCCCGCTGCGCACCGCCACGACCGCGACCGCCGCGACGAGGACGAGGACGGCCCCGGCGACGCCGGCCAGCAACCGCCGAGCGCCGCGGACCCCACGGTCCCCGGCCTGGTCCTGAGTGCTCCGCCCCCACCTCGACGGGTACGCGCCACGGGCGCTCGATGCGGCGGTGGCGGACGGTGCCGACCCGTCGACCGGATCGCCGTCGCCGAATCCGCCATCAGCCGCGGCGGGTAGGTGGGATTCGCCGGTTTCACCGATGCGGGTGGGACCGCCAGTAACGGCATCTGTGCCGGGGGAGACACCCGGATAGGCCGGCGTGTCCGAGTCCCGTGGACGGGATGCCGGGCGCTCATAGCGGGTCGGACCGGACGGCGGTACGGATGCGGCGCCGGTCCCGGCTGGCTCCGTGCCCAAGCTCGTGGTGGTCGGGGACGGTGTTATGCCGAGCGGTGTGGTGTTGGGCTGCGTGGTGTCGGGCGGTGTGATCCGCAGGGAGGTCGGCTTCGGCGAGAACGAGTACGTCCGGGATCCCCCGAACAGGGGATCGTCGGCCGGGGGAGTCCAGCCGTCGAGGTCGGGGTGCGGGCCACCCGGGCGGGGAATCGTCACTGCTGTCGGGCCCGTGGTGCCTCCCCGGTCGGCCGGACCGGTTGCCGGACCGCCGCCCTCCGGCGCGCCGGCCGACCGGCGGCCCTCGGCCGGCGCGGGAAAGGTCCGATCGTGGCCGGCGCCTCCGGACAGCGGGGTCGGCCCCTCGTGCCCGGGGGCTTCGTGCCCCTCGCGCC
Source organism: Frankia sp. CeTa3Moorea (assembly GCF_978021225.1). NCBI lineage: Bacteria > Bacillati > Actinomycetota > Actinomycetes > Frankiales > Frankiaceae > Frankia > Frankia sp. CeTa3Moorea. Next base: position 10,098 of record NZ_CDXDOR010000018.1, read on the forward strand.
CGTCGGATCGCCCGCTGCCCATCTCCGTCATCCTGGTGAGAATAGCCAGCTTGTCGGCGAGATTCAGCGCGGTCAGGTGTCCATGGTCGGTGGCCGGGCCGCCTGCATGTCCGTCTCCCCTGCATGTCCGCACTGCCGGTACTGCCGGTACTGCCGGTACTGCCGCTTTCCGTGCCCCCCGGGTGGACCGGCCCCCCGGGTGGACCGCTCCGATCGCCTGGTAACCTCAAAGACTGCTGCGCGTGACACGTCCCGTCTGCGCGCTCCACATTCTTGACGAGATCATTCTTGACGAGATCCGTGAGAGGCCCCTTGGGAGTCTCCTGGCGGGATCGTCCGAACGAGAAGGCAGACCTGTGCGCACGTACCAGCCCAAGCCCGCGGATGTCCAGCGTGTGTGGCACGTCATCGATGCCACCGACGTGGTGCTCGGTCGGCTGGCGACCCAGGCCGCCACGCTCCTGCGTGGAAAGCACAAGCCGTACTTCGCTCCACACATCGACACCGGCGACTTCGTCGTCGTGATCAACGCGGGCAAGGTCGCCCTGAGTGGGAACAAGCGGGAGCAGGCCCAGTACCACCGGCACTCCGGTTTCCCGGGCGGTCTGCGCAGCACCTCCTACGGGGAGCTGCTCGATACCCGTCCGCAGATTATCGTCGAGAAGGCGATCAAGGGCATGCTGCCGAAGAACAAACTCGGCCGAGCCCAGGGGACCAAGCTGAAGGTCTATGCGGGTCCGACCCACCCGCATCAGGCGCAGCAGCCCACCCCATTCGAGATCATCCAGGTCGCGCAGTAGCCGCGGACCTCCTGAGCCGGTCGCCGGGCGGGGTCCTCCCGCCCGCCGGTACCGGCCCCGGGAACCACGCATCAACCGAGGAAGGAACGCGACGTGGCTGTCGTGACCGACGTACAGGGCAATCCCCGCGCCACCGGGCGGCGCAAGGAGGCGGTCGTCCGGGTGCGTCTGCTCCCGGGGACCGGGCAGTGGACGCTCAACGGGCGCACGCTTGAGCAGTATTTCCCGAACAAGGTGCACCAGCAGCTCGTCAACGAGCCGCTCAAGGCACTGGATCGGACGGAGTCGTACGACATCGTCGCCCGGCTGCACGGCGGCGGCGTCTCCGGGCAGGCCGGTGCGCTGCGGCTCGCCCTCGCCCGCGCGTTGACGCTGGCGGAGGAGGAGTCCCGGCCTACCCTGAAGAAGGCCGGCTTCCTGACCCGTGACGCTCGGGTCAAGGAGCGTAAGAAGTACGGGCTCAAGAAGGCCCGCAAGGCTCCGCAGTACAGCAAGCGCTGACCTTGGATCCCCTTCGCGGGCGTGCCCCCGGAGGCGCGCTCCTGGAGGGGATCGGTGCCACCGGTGCCCCCTCGGTCTCCGCCACGATCTTCGACAAGGGAGACCTCAATGGTGAGGCTCTTTGGCACCGACGGCGTCCGAGGTGTCGCCAACATCGATCTGACCGCCGAGCAGGCGTTGTCGCTGGCTTCCGCGGCGGTCGAGGTTCTCGCTGGGCCGAACCGGGCGAGTGGGCCCTCCAGGTCCGGTAAGCCGGTAGTGGTCGTCGGCCGGGACACGCGGCCCTCCGGGGAGTTCCTGGAGGCCGCGGTGGTCGCCGGGCTCGCAGCCTCCGGTGCCGACGTGGCCCGGATCGGGGTGGCACCCACGCCCGCGGTGGCTTACGCCGTCGCAGCCAGCGGCGCGATGTTCGGTGTCATGCTCTCCGCCAGCCACAACCCGATGCCGGACAACGGCATCAAGCTGTTCGCCGCCGGCGGCCTCAAACTGCCCGACGAGGTCGAGGACGCCATCGAGCGGCGGATGGCCCTACCTCCCAGCCGCCGTCCCGTCGGCGCCGACGTCGGTCGGGTCCACGACGAACCGGTTCTCCTCGACCGGTATGCGGCGCATCTGCTGGCCACGCTGCCGGTGCCGCTCGACGGCCTGCGGGTCGTCGTCGACTGTGCCCAGGGCGCCGCCTCCACCTTGGCCCCTCGGGTGCTGCGGGCGGCCGGAGCCGATGTCGTCGCGCTGCACGCCGACGGCGACGGGACAGCGATCAACGACGGCAGCGGTGCCACCCATCTCGACAGCCTGCGTGCCGCGGTCGTGGCGTACGGTGCCGACGTCGGCATCGCCCACGACGGCGACGCGGACCGTTGCCTCGCCGTGGACGCGACCGGTGAGGTCGTCGACGGCGACCAGATCCTGGCGATGTGTGCTCTGGCGCTGGCCGAGCGGGGTGAGCTGGTCGACGACACGGTGGTGGTCACCGTGATGTCGAATCTGGGCTTTCACCACGCGATGCGGGAGGCCGGTATCACCGTCGTCACCACACCCGTCGGGGACCGGTACGTGCTGGAGGCGATGCGCGCCGGAGGCTACGTGCTCGGCGGTGAGCAGAGCGGGCACGTGGTGTTCCTGGACTACGCGACGACCGGCGACGGGTTGTTGACGGCGTTGCGGATCCTGGGCCGGGTCGCCGAGACCGGACAACCGCTCGGCGAGCTCACCAAGGCGATGACCCGGTTGCCCCAGGTGTTGGTGAACGTGCGTGGCGTCGACCGGACGCAGGTGGACACCAATGAGGAACTGCTGCGGGCCGTCGCCCTGGCCAAGGCGGAACTCGGTGACGAGGGTCGGGTGCTGCTGCGGTCGTCCGGCACCGAACCCCTCGTGCGGGTGATGGTCGAGGCGGGCACCGACGCCGCCGCGCGGGCGGTCGCACAGCGGCTCGCTGCCGTCGTGCGCACCGCGTTGCCGCCGGCGCGCTGACCGATCCCGTCGCTGACCGGTCCCGCCGCGGCGACAAGCGGACACCTTGCCCCGAGCGTCCCCCGGTACGCTCTCACCTCCGGGAACCTGCGTACGCTGAGCCGCATGTGCGGGATCATCGGTTACGTCGGCGACCAGGCGGCACTGGATGTCGCATTGAACGGTCTGCGGCGGTTGGAGTACCGGGGTTACGACTCGTCGGGTGTCGCCGTGGTCGGCGCCGGGGCACTGCGGACGGCGCGTCGTGCCGGCAAGCTGTCCAACCTCGAGAAGCTGCTCGCCGAGAATCCGGATTCCAGGCTGATGCCCGGCACCACCGGCATGGGGCATACCCGGTGGGCCACGCACGGTGGACCGACCGATGCGAACGCCCATCCGCACACCGACTGCACCGGCGCTATCGCCGTCATCCACAACGGGATCATCGAGAACTTTGCCGCATTGCGGGTCGAGCTGGAGACGGTCGGCCACGAGCTCGCCAGTGAGACCGACACGGAGGTCGTCGCCCATCTCCTCGAAGTCGAGCTTGCTGGTGCCGGCGCTGGTGCCGACCGCGGGTACGACGGGGGCGCGCATCCGCTGACCGCCGCGCTGCGACGGGTCTGCCGGCGGCTGGAAGGCGCGTTCACCCTGGTCGTGCTGCACCGCGACTTCCCGGAGGTGGTTGTCGGGGCCCGGCGCAACAGCCCGCTAGTCGTGGGGCTCGGTCAGGGGGAGACCTTCCTCGCCAGCGACGTCTCGGCCTTCATCGCCCACACCCGGGAGGCGCTGGAGATCGGGCAGGATCAGGTGGTCGAGGCCCGCCGGGACGGCGTGACGGTGACCGACTTCGGCGGCCAGATCATCGAGGGCCGGCGGTACCACGTCGACTGGGATGCCAGCGCCGCCGAGAAGGGCGGCTACCCGTACTTCATGCTCAAGGAGATCAGCGAGCAGCCGACCGCCCTGGCAGACACGCTGCGCGGTCGGCTTTCCGCCGATGGTGCGATCGTGCTCGACGAGGAGCGGCTGTCTGTCCAGGATTTCCGGGACGTGGACAAGGTCTTCATCGTCGCCTGCGGCACCGCCTACCACGCCGGCCTCATCGCAAAGTACGCGATCGAGCACTGGACCAGGCTGCCCTGCGAGGTCGAGATGGCCTCGGAGTTTCGCTACCGCGACCCGGTGCTCGACCGGTCCACCCTCGTCATCGCGATCAGCCAGAGCGGCGAGACGCTGGACACGCTGATGGCGGTCAAACACGCGCGCGAGCAGAAGGCACGGGTGCTGGCCATCTGCAACACCAACGGTTCTACGATCCCTCGGGAGTCCGATGCGGTGCTGTACACCCGCTGCGGCCCGGAGGTGGGGGTCGCGTCCACCAAGACCTTCCTCGGGCAGGTCGCCGCGTGCCTTCTCGTTGGCCTGTTCCTGGCCCAGGTGCGCGGCGTGCTCTACGGCGACGAGGTCGCTGCGTACGTCGAGCGGCTCCAGCGTATGCCCGAGCTGATCGAACGGACGCTGGGAACGGTCGAGCCGGTGCGGGAGCTCGCCCGTGCCTTGGCCGACGCGAGGGCGGTGCTCTTCCTCGGTCGTCATGTGGGGTACCCGGTGGCCCTGGAAGGGGCCCTCAAGCTCAAGGAACTCGCCTATATGCACGCCGAGGGGTTCCCGGCGGGGGAGCTCAAGCACGGGCCGATCGCGCTCATCGAGCCCGGCCTGCCGGTGTTCGTCGTTGTGCCGTCCCCACGGGGTCGTGCCAACCTGCACGGAAAGATCGTTTCCAACATCCAGGAAGTCCGGGCGCGTGGCGCCCGCACGATTGTGATCGCGGAAGAGAGCGACACCGCCGTCGAACCGTTCGCCGATCATCTCATCCGCGTGCCCGCGACCGCGTCGCTGTTCGCGCCCCTGGTTACGACGCTACCGCTGCAGGTCTTCGCGTGCGAGCTGGCGCTTGCGCGCGGCCTCGATGTCGATCAGCCGCGTAACCTGGCGAAGTCGGTCACAGTCGAATAAGCCCTTCCCCACACGGCGCCTCCGGCGCGGTGTGGGGACCCCTGGCATCGGGGGCCGTTCGGGGTTTCTGTCAGCTCGCCTTCGGCGAGCTTCCTGGGGGAGTCGTCGGGGGGGAGCCGTTGGCGCCTCCGGCGCGGTGTGGGGACCCCTGGCATCGGGCGGCGTACCGGCGCGGCGGGGGCTGGGCTCGGGCCTGCCTGGTCAGGTGGACGGCGTCGCTCCGTGCTGACGGCCGTGCCAGGCGACCGTCGCCTCCCACAGCGCATCGGCGACGGCGTCGTTGTCGTCGGCGGCGTCGAGCAGGGTCTCGACGAGTTCGGCGCGAGGGGCGCGGCTGAGGAAGACGCGCATCGCGGCGTGGACCGGGTCGTCGGTGAAGAGGGTCTCCTCACCGAGGATCGCGCCGTCCTCCCCCTCGATGTCCTCGTCGTCCTCGGCGAGTCCCGCCGAGCCGGTGGCCACGAGGGCGACCGCGACCGCATGCCGGCAGAACGAGCCGGTGGATCCCTCGGTGCAGGTACAGCCCGTCCGTGGCCCGTCGTCGGCCGCCTCCAGGCGGACCTCGTACGAACCGTCGTCGTCCACCGTGCCGGATGCGTTGGTGGGGCGGATGCGGAGTTGTTCGACTCGACCGAGAAGGGCCAGATTCACCCCTTCTATGAAGACGTCGGTGCCGGCGTGCTGTGCGCAGGCACGTTCCTCGAAGGCTGCCTCGAGCGGGGTGACGGCGTCTCCGCCGTGCCCGTTCTCCCCGGACCCCGAAATGATCACTGCTCAATCCTACGGAATTCGCGCGGTTCGGGGATGCCTAGGCGAGTAGGTCTTGTTGTCGATTGCATCGCGATATATCGTGAGCCTACGTGATGAGGTGTGGGCGGATGGCTCCGGTCGCGCCGACCCGAAGGGAATGATCGTGGTTTCACAGGTGATGCCGGGCCCATGGGGCCGCTGGGGATGCGAGGCCGGGTTCGGCCCGTCCCGGCTGCGGGACTTCTTCGAGGCGGTGAGCGCCTGGGGGGAGTGTGGTGGCCGGTCGGAGGCGGTGGCCGGCGAGCAGGACCACTCCGAGAGCGGTCGCGCCGGCCGTGGTGGCCGCGGTGGGCATCGTGAGCACGGTGGGCATCGTGAGCACGGTGGGCACGGAGGAGGCGGGCCGAGAGGCCGCCGGGGCGGACCGGGCTGGCCGTTCGGCGGCTTTCCCGGCCCGGGGTTCGGTCCGGGGTTCGGTCCGGGGTTCGGCGGCCCCGGTTTTGGCGGTCCCGGCAGCTTCGGCCGTGGGCCGAAGGTGGGGCGGGGTGACGTCCGGGAGGCGCTGCTCGCGCTGCTGGCCGAGGAGCCCATGCACGGCTACCAGATGATCCGTGAGCTCGCGGAGCGTAGTGGTGGCATCTGGCGGCCGAGCCCGGGGTCGGTCTACCCGGTCCTGTCGCTGCTGGCCGACGAGGGGCTCGTGCGCGCGGAGGAGGCGGAGGGCAAGCGAGTCTTCCATCTCACCGACGCCGGGCGGGCGCACGTCGAGGCACGCGCAGGGGGGCGCAAGCCGTGGGAGACCGCCGCGGCGGCGGTCGATGACGATCTCACCAGTTTGCGAACGCTGGCGTTCGCCGTCGGTGCGGCCATCGTCCAGGTGGCCCAGGCCGGAGACGAAGCGCAGATCGCCGCGGCGCGGTCCCTGCTCGCCGAGACCCGCCGTGGTCTCTACCGGATCCTCGCCGGGGACGATGTCGAGCCCCCGATGAGACCGGAGGGTGCCGCCACGGGTACCGGCGCGGACAAGGGCCGCACCGCTCCCGATGGTGGCAGCAAGGATGACGGCAACGGCGGATCGGCCCCGGGGCGGGCTGCGACGCGCTGATCGACGAAGCGTTGATCAGCGGGGCGCGGGCGCCTCGGCGAGGTGGGCGTGAACCGGCTAGCGGGGACCTCACCGGCCGTCCCGGTGCCGACGGCGGGGTAACACCGCGTTTGTGGGAACCTTCCCAGGTGGCGGTGGTGGGCGTCGGAGTGGACGTGGTGGATGTTGACCGGTTCGCCGTGACGCTGGCACGCACGCCGGGCATCGCGATGAGGCTGTTCACCGCGACCGAACGGAGCCTCGCCCGGCCCGAGCGGTTGGCCGCCCGGTTCGCGGCGAAGGAGGCGGTCGCCAAGGTTCTCGGCGCACCCCCCGGTCTCGAGTGGCACGACACCGAGGTGGTTCTCGGTACCGGGGGGCGACCGTCGTTACGGATCATCGGCACGGTGGCCGCCGCGGCGGCCCGGCTCGGCATCGCGTCCTGGCATCTCTCGCTCACCCACGACGGCGGCGTGGCCGTGGCGATGGTCGTTGCCGAGACCTGAGCATGGTCGGGTCCGGTGGGCCCGTGCCGGCCTGTCGGGCGCCCGCGGATCGGAGCGGGGCAGCATGTCGGCATGCGCAATGCCCATACGGTTGAACAGGTTCGAGGTGCCGAGGCGCCGCTGCTCGCCTCGCTGCCCCCCGGCGCTCTGATGCAGCGGGCGGTGCACGGGCTCGTCGCGCACGCCGCACGACGCCTCGGGCGGGTCTACGGTGCCCGCGTCGTCGTGCTCGCCGGCGGTGGCGACAACGGTGGTGACGCCCTCTGGGCCGGAGCGCGGCTGGCCGCCCGAGGGGCGCGGGTTGATGCGGTGGCACCCGGCCGCACCCATCCGGAAGGCACCGCCGCCCTGCTCGCGGCCGGTGGTCGACTGCACCATCCGGGTCCGGTGGTGGGCGCGGGCGGTCCGGCGGGTGCGGGGCAGCCGATCGACGATGAGCGGCTGCGTATTCTGTTCGCCGCCGCCGATCTGGTGCTGGACGGGTTGCTCGGCATCGGTGGCCGGGGCGGGCTGCGCGGGCCGTACGCCCGGCTCGCCGCTCTGGCGCCCCCCGAACGGACGGTGGCGGTCGACGTCCCCAGCGGGGTGGACGCGGATACCGGGGCCGTCGCGGGGCCGGCGGTCCGGGCGAGCAGTACTGTCACCTTCGGTACCCGCAAACGCGGCTTGTGGCTCATGCCCGGTGCCGCCCACACCGGTCCCGTCGAGCTGGTCGACATCGGACTGAACCTGCCTGAACCCGACCTGTGCGCTCTCGACGATGCCGACGTTGCCGCGACGCTGCCCGTTCCCAGCCCGAGGGCGTCCAAGTACAGTCGCGGGGTCCTCGGCCTCGTTGCCGGCAGCGGCGCCTATCCGGGCGCCGCGGTGCTCGCGGTCGGCGGCGCGCTGCGCGGCGGCGCCGGGTATCTGCGGGTAGTGACCGAGGGGCACGCTGAGAAGGCCGAGGGGCACGCCGAGAAGGCCGCGGGCGAGGCCATCGGCGCGGTCGTGAGCAGGGCCGGCGATTTCGTGCGGATGTCGCATCCCGAGGCCGTCGTGACCGCCATCGAGGCCGGTGACGCCGACGCGATGCTGGCCGCCGGCCGGGTCCAGGCCTGGGCGATCGGCCCGGGCCTGGCGCCGGGACCCGCGGTCCGTACCTTGCTGACGGCGTTGCTGGCGACGGACCTTCCGGTCCTGGTCGACGCGGGAGGCCTCGACCCGCTTGCCGAGATCATCGCGGCGCGGCCCGCTGCCGTCGCCGAGCGGGCGGCGCCGGTGCTGATCACACCGCATGAGGGCGAGTTCCAGCGGTTCGTCTCGGTCGCCCTTGGCGGGGATGCGCAGACCACCGCCGCCGAACTCGCCGACGATCGGCTCGCCGTTCTCCGGCGGGCCGCGGCGGCGACGGGAGCGGTGATCCTGCTCAAGGGCGCCCGCACGCTCGTCGTGCGGCCGGATGGATGGGCGCTGGTCAACACGACCGGATCGGCATGGCTGGGGACCGCCGGGACCGGTGACGTGCTGACCGGCCTGATCGGCTCACTGCTCGCCGCCGGGCTCGCCCCGGCGACGGCCGGGGCGGTCGGCGCCTATCTGCACGGCCGGGCCGCCGAGCGGGCCCCCGTGCCGCTGGCAGCGAATGATCTGCCCGCCATCCTGCCCCAGGTCATCGGCGACCTGCTCGACCAGCGACGGATGCCACGCGGAGTAGCGTGACGGCGTGACCGAACAGCGGGCCGATCCTCCTGCCAGGAATGATCTTCGTTCCTATGCCGCCATCGATCTCGACGCGGTCCGCACGTCGGTGGCCGCCCTCGTCGCCCGGGCAGGCGACGCCGCCACCATGGCGGTCGTCAAGGCTGACGGCTACGGCCATGGCATGATCCCGTGCGCGCGGGCGGCCCTGGAGGGCGGGGCCACCTGGCTCGGCACGGCGTTCCTCGAGGAGGCGTTTGCCCTGCGCGCGGCCGGGTTCACCGTCCCGGTGCTGTCCTGGCTCGCGGCGCCCGGTGAATCGTTCGCCGCCGCCATCGCCGCGGATGTCGACCTGTCCGCGTCCGCGGGCTGGGCGCTCGAGGAGGCCGCCGCGGCGGCCCGGCGGACCGGCCGTACCGCCCGGGTGCACCTCAAGGCGGACACGGGCCTCGGCCGGGCGGGAGCCACGGAGGCCGACTGGCCGGCGCTGTGCGACGCCGCGGCGGCACTCGAGGCCGAGGGCGTGATCGAGGTGATCGGCGTGTGGAGCCACTTCGCGTTCGCCGATGCCCCCGGGCATCCCACGGTGCAGGGTCAGATCGGGCGTTTCCGGGATGCGATCGACATCGCCACGAAGGCGGGGCTACACCCGTCCGTGCGGCATCTGGCGAACTCGGCGGCCACCCTGGTCAGCCCGGAGGCGCATTTCGACCTGGTTCGACCGGGAGTGTCCGTTTACGGACTGTCCCCGGGCCCGGAGGTCGGGCCGTCGGCGGCCTTCGGTCTGCGCCCCGCGATGACGCTGACGACGCACGCCGCGTTGACCAAGCGGGTACCGGCGGGAACCGGCGTCTCCTACGCGCACCGGTACACGACAACACGCGAGACGACGCTCGCCGTGGTGCCGCTGGGCTACGCCGACGGCATCCCCAGGTCCGCGACGAACACCGCGGAGGTGCTGTTCGGCGGGCGGCGCCGACGCATCGCCGGCACGGTCTGCATGGATCAGTTCGTCCTCGATGTGGGTGACGACCAGGTGGCGGCCGGCGATGAGGTGCTGCTCTTCGGCCCCGGTGACCGCGGCGAACCGACCGCGGACGACTGGGCTGCGGCGCTGGGCACCATCAACTACGAGATCGTCAGCCGGGTCGGGGCTCGGGTCCCCCGCCGCTACGTCTGATGACGGCCCGTCGGGCGGCCTCTCGGGCGGCGCCGGACGAGTCGAAGATGCGGGATGCGGGCTCAGCCGCAGCCGCCGGGGCCGCAGGCACCGCCGGAACCGTGACCGCCGGTGGGCGACACGTGGCCGCCGAGCGAGCCGCGCTCCATCCGCCGACGCACGGGGCGGGAGACGGCGGCCTCGCGCTCGGCCTCCTCGAGGCGGGAACGGGTAGTCAGTGTCAGCATCACCGGCCCGGCCGACACCGGAGCCGGAGCCGCGGCGCCGGGGCCCTCGGCCGGCTCGGTGTCGTCTGGCACCCCCAGTGCGGCGGCGCGCTCCGGGCCCGTCAGACGACGGCCGGCGCTCGCCGGGATGTCCTTGCTCCTGTGCCACCTCAGCCGCACGATCTCCGCCTCCGGTCCACACCCGCTGATCGATCTGATCCCACCGGATCCGCCCGCTCCCGGCTTCTCGATCCAGTCGATCCAGCCGGGGGCGGCACTTCCACGGTAGTCGGCCCGCTCCCACCCGGTCCGGCGGGCGTCGGCGCTGTGGCCTACGCCCGGCTTGTCTTCTTCACGACGTTTGTCGTCTTCACGACGCTCGGTGCCGTCACGACGCGTCGCACCGGCGTGGATCCGGTGCCGTGGGGCGGGGCCCATCCCCTAGACTCGGCCCGGAGTCGTGACTGGCGCATCGAGGTGGAACTGACCACCGGGGAGCGATCGAGCGGAACGGTGCCGCGCGCCTGGGCACCCCCGGCCGGATCAGACCTGCCGGAGGTCAAGGTGCATCAACCACCGATTCCCCACCTCGCCGTCGCCGATCCCGAACTCGCCGGTCTCGTCGAGGCCGAAGCCATGCGCCAGTTCTCGTCGATCAGGCTGATCGCGTCGGAGAACTACGTCTCTACCGCGGTGCTGGAGGCGTCCGGCTCCGTGCTGACCAACAAGTACTCCGAGGGCTACGTCGGTCGGCGTTACTACGAGGGCCAGCAGGTCATCGATCCGATCGAGACGCTTGCGGTCGACCGTGCCAAGGCGCTGTTCGGGGTCGAGCACGCCAACGTCCAGCCGTACTCGGGTTCCCCGGCGAACCTCGCCGTCTATCTGGCCTTCGCCGAGCCAGGGGACACCGTGATGGGCCTGTCGTTGCCGATGGGCGGCCATCTGACCCACGGCTGGAGCGTCTCCGCGACCGGCACGTGGTTCCGCAGCGTCCGGTACGGCGTGCGCGCCGGCACCGGCCGCATCGACCTGGACGAGGTGCGCGACCTCGCCCTGGCCGAGCGTCCCAGGATTATTTTCTGCGGCGGTACGGCGATCCCGCGGACGATCGACTTCCCGGGGTTCGCCGCGATCGCGCGGGAGGTCGGGGCGGTGCTCGTCGCGGACATCGCGCACATCGCCGGGCTGATCGCGGGTGGGGCACACCCCTCGCCGGTGGGGCACGCCCCGGTGATCTCCACCACCACGCACAAGACGCTGCGCGGCCCGCGCGGGGCGATGCTCCTCTCCGACGCCGAGCACGCCACCGCGATCGACAAGGCGGTGTTCCCGGGCCTGCAGGGCGGGCCGCACAACCACACCACCGCGGCGATCGCCGTCGCCCTGCGCGAGGCGGCGGCACCCGCGTTCCGCGACTACGCGCACGCGGTCGTGGCGAACGCCCGCGCGCTGGCCGAGGCCCTGGTGGAGCGGGGCTTCGACCTGGTCACCGGCGGTACCGACAACCATCTGATCCTGATCGACCTGACCGGCAGGGACATCGGCGGCAAGCCCGCGGCCCGGGCGCTCGACCAGGCCGGGATCGAGCTGAACTACAACGCGGTGCCCTTCGACCAGCGCAGGCCCTTCGACCCGTCCGGTATCCGACTGGGAACCGCCGCCATCACCACCCGCGGCCTGGGCGCCGGTCACATGCCGGTGCTCGCCGGCTGGATCGACGATGTCGTCAAGGCCGCCGTGGCCGGCGACACCGCGACCATCACCCGGGTCCGGGAGCAGGTCACCGAGCTGACCGCCGCCTTCCCGATGCCGGGCTTCGCCTGAGCACGGGATCCGCGTACAGGCCCGGTAAGCTTCCCCGGCCGCGCATCCGACGCTCCCCAGGCCCCGGCTGACGCCCCCCACGTCCCGGCCGGGGGGCCCGTCGGCCGGCGTGGCCGGGTGCATCATCGGTGCAGAAGAGGCACCGAGGAGAGGTGGCGCCGATGGCGAAGACCGTGGGTGCGATCGCGGGTTCCCGCTCGGCTCGGGCCACGGGGTCGCTCGGGGTGGTCGGTGCCGCTGCCGTCGCGGCGGGCCTGGTCGCCGAGCGGCGGATGATCCGCCGTCGGCGTGGGATGGCCGATCTCGCGTCCGACGCGCGGATCGAGCCGATCAGGGGTTGGGTCACCACCGTGATCGCGGGGGACGGTGTTCCGCTGTACATCGAGGAGATCGGCCCGTCGGACGCCCCGGTGACGCTGGTGTTCGTCCACGGGTTCTGCGTCACGGCCGATTCCTGGATCCTGCAGCAGCGGGCGCTCACGGACCTCGGCCGGATGGTCTTCTATGATCAGCGGGCGCATGGGCGTTCCGGGCCGTCCGAGGTCAAGAACTGCACCATCGACGTACTCGCCGACGACCTCTTCCGAGTGATCACCGAGCGGGTCCCCCGGGGGCCGATCATCCTGGTGGGCCATTCGATGGGCGGCATGACGGTGCTGGGTCTGGCCGACACCCACCCGGAACTGTTCGATGACCGCATCGTCGGGGTGGCCCTGCTCGCCACCAGCGCCGGTGAGCTGGCCCGGCTGACCTTCGGGCTGCCGGCGTCGGTGACCGGGGTGGTGCGCCGCGTTCTGCCGGGTTTCGCGGTCGGTATGCGGCACGCGCCGAGCCTGCTCGAACGTGCCCGGCGGCGGGGCAGCGACCTGTCGTGGGAGCTGACGCGGCGCATCGGGTTCGGATCGACCGAACTACCGCCGTCGGTGGTCTCCTTCCTGGAGACCATGGTCGCGGACACCCCGATCCCGGTCATCGCGGCGTTCCTGCCCACCCTGCTCGACCACGATCGGCTCGTGGCGGCCGAGCGGCTGGCGGAGATCCCGACCGTGCTCATCGTCGGGGACGCCGACCTGATGACCCCGCTTGCCCACAGCCGCACCCTGGCGGAGGTGTTGCCCCGGGCGGAGCTCATCGTCGAGGAGGGCGCCGGGCACGCCATCATGTTGGAACGCCCGGACGTGGTGAACGCCGCCATCCGGGAGATGGCACGGCAGGCGATGGTGCCACGCGCCATGCCGCGCCCGCGGTCGGCACGGGCCGACCGGTCGGCGCCGGCACAGACCGGTCGGTCGGGACGGACCGGTCGGTCGGGGTCGGCACGGGCCGGTCGGTCGGCACGGGCCGAGACATTCTCCGTTTCCCCACGCGGGCCCCGGAGCGAGGCGACGACGGAAGGCACATGAACACGGTCGAGGTGTCCACGGCGGAGCGCATGCGGGAGTTCGGGGCCTGGTTGGCCACCCTGCTGCGACCCGGGGACCTGCTCGTGCTCTCCGGCCCGCTTGGCGCGGGCAAGACGGTCCTGGCCCAGGGGATCGCGGCCGGGCTGGGCGTGCGGGAAACGGTCACCTCGCCGACGTTCGTGCTGGCCCGGATCTACCCGGACGGGCGGATTCCCCTCGTGCACGTGGACGCCTACCGGCTCGGTGGGGTCGCCGAGGTCGACGATCTCGACCTCGACGCCGACGTCGACACCTCGGTCACCGTGGTCGAGTGGGGCGTCGGTCTCGTGGAACGTCTCACGCAGGATCATCTGGAGATCATGATCTCCCGGCCACGTGCCGACGAGGTCGGGGAGACGCGGATAGTCCGCCTCGTCCCGTCCGGGGCCAGCTGGATCGAACGGCTGCGCGCACGTGCGCCGGTGAGTTGAGACTCCCCGCATCGACCCGCCGCGCGCGGCGTGACATCGGTGGCATCGTGGTGGTGGGGCGGGTGCCCGCCGTGGTCGGCGAGGCGATCCGTAGTCTGGACGAGTGCTGGTGATGGCTCTTGACACATCCACGGCAGCGTGCTCGGTCGCGCTTGCCGAGCTGACGTCGTCCGACCCCGCGCGGCCGGTGAGTGGGACGGGTGGCGAGCGCGCCGCGCTCGGGGTGCACGTGTGGCCGCGAGCGGTCATGGTCACCGTTGACGCCCGCCGCCACGGGGAGTTGCTGGCGTCGTCGATGCGCGCGGTGCTCGCCGAGGGGGGTGCCCGCCCCACCGATCTCGACGCCGTGGTTGTGGGCGCCGGTCCCGGGCCGTTCACCAGTCTGCGGGTCGGGATGGTGACCGCCGCCGCCTTCGCCGACGCACTGGGCGTGCCGGTGCACGGGGTGTGCTCACTGGATGCCATCGGTGCCGCCACCGGCGGCTCCGTCGCCGTCGTGACGGATGCCCGTCGGCGCGAGGTCTTCTGGGCCTGTTACCGCGACGGGGTGCGGGTCGGCGATCCGGCCGTTGGCCGTCCGGCCGACGTCGTCCGGTTCCTGCGCGGCCTCGGTGTCGACCGCGTCGTCGGCCCGGGAACGGTGCTCTACCCGGAGATCTTCGCCGAACTCGCCGCGGCCGCGGCCGGTACCACGGCCGGGGAGGCGCCCGCGCCCGGCGCAGGCCAGCCGGACGACGGCTATCCCCGGCCAGAGCTGCTCGTCGGTCTCGCCGGGGCCGACGTGCTGGCCGGGCGCGCTCCCCAGCCCCTCGTCCCGCTCTACCTGCGGCGGCCGGACGCGACCGAACCGCACACACCGAAGCCGGTCACGGTTTGACGCAGCCGCGATCACACCCTACCGGTCCGGATGGGCCGGATCTGCTCCTCGTTCCAATGCGCTGGTGGCACGTGGCGATGGTCGCCGAGCTGGAGCAGACGGTATTCGACATCGATCCGTGGACGGCCGAGCTGTTCTGGTCCGAACTCGCGCAGGGCGAGCAGCGACGGTACCTGACGGCGCTGTGGCGTCCACAGGGCGTCCCGACGCACGACACGTCCGCGATCGTCGGTTATGCGGGGCTGGCGCTCGCCGAGGACGGCGCCTACATCCAGACGATCGGCGTTGTGCCCCGGATGCGCGGGCGGGGGGTGGGCGCCCGTCTGATGATCGCCCTGCTGCGTGACGCCCGGCGGGCGGGTGCCCGCAGCTGCGGGCTGGAGGTCCGCACCGACAACCAGGCGGCCCGCGCCCTCTACAGCCGGCTCGGTTTTGTCGACATTGGGCTGCGTCGCGGTTACTACCAGCCTTCCGGCGGAGATGCCTACGTGATGCGGGTCCGGAAGATCGACACCATTGGTTACGCGGAGCTGCTCGACCGCGTCGAGGCGACGTTGCTCATCACCTCTCGGGCCGAGCCCTGACCTGTTCGAACCGCCAGGCACGCGGATCGCCGTTCGTCAGCTCGGCCGGTGGCTCCGGCAGCGGGCAGCGGGTGTCCCCGGTAGTCTGCGCGGACGTGCCCGCATCGGGCGGCGTCCGCAGCATGATGACGACGAGATCCTCGCCCCGTTGGCTGCTGACGTAGACCTCGCCGTCGCGCTCCGCAAGCGCATCGATCGCCCAGTCCCGCAGGCCACCCGCCCGGCCGGCCGCAGCCTTGGCCTCCCACATCCAGATCATGTCCTCATGGTGCCCCATGTCCCCGTGTGCTCATGTGCTCATGTGCTCATGTGCTCATGTGCTCATGTGCTCATGTGCTCATGTGCTCATGTGGCCTCGTGGCGCCGGGCGCCGACCGGTGGGAGCGGGCCGCCGCGAAGGGGGCCGGGTCTTGGCCAGGGGCCGGCTCGGGACGACCTGAATTCCCGCCGTCTTGTCAGATCCGACCGTCTTGGTTGACGTCTGCGGCGCGGGTGCTAAGTTGGCACTCGGCACGTGAGAGTGCCAGCGACAACAGGCGCCTGTTCACCCGCGACGGCAGGCCGCCAGGGTCGCTCTCTCATCCAGCGCAGGAAGGGGGAGGTCGATCGTGACGACCGCCACCAAGGTTGCTATCAAGCCTCTCGAGGACCGTATCGTCGTGCAGCCCTCCGACGCGGAGCAGACCACCGCGTCCGGGATCGTGATTCCGGACACGGCGAAGGAGAAGCCCCAGGAGGGCATCGTTCTCGCGGTCGGCCCGGGTCGGTTCGAGGACGGCAAGCGCGTCCCGCTCGACGTCAAGGTCGGCGACGTGGTGCTCTACAGCAAGTACGGCGGCACCGAGGTCAAGTACTCGGGCGAGGAGTACCTCGTGCTCTCCGCTCGCGACGTTCTCGCGATCATCGAGAAGTAGGCCGCTCGCCGGTAGCACCAAGGGGCGCGTCCCGCTGGCGGCCGCCCGGTTCCCGCCGGGCCCGCCGGCGGGGCGCGCCCCTGCTGTTTTCCACCGGTATTCGGTGTCGGGAGGACAACCAGGTATGTCGAAGATTCTGACGTTCAACGAGGACGCCCGCCGCGCGCTCGAGCACGGGGTGAACGCCCTGGCCAACGCGGTCAAGGTGACGATCGGCCCGCGTGGTCGCAACGTCGTCATCGACAAGCACTACGGCGTCGCGACGATCACCAATGACGGGGTGACGATCGCGCGCGAGATCGAGCTGGAGGACCCCTACGAGAACCTGGGCGCCCAGCTCGCGAAGGAAGTCGCCACCAAGACCAACGACGTGGCTGGCGACGGCACCACGACGGCGACCGTGCTGGCCCAGGAAATGGTGCGCTTCGGTCTCAAGCAGGTGACCGCGGGGGCCGCCCCACTGGCGCTGAAGCTGGGCATCGAGGCCGCCGTCGAGGCCGTCTCCGCGGCCCTGCTGAAGCAGGCCATCGAGGTCAACTCGAAGGAGACCATCGCCCAGGTCGCCGCCATCTCCGCTCAGGACTCGCAGGTCGGGGAACTGATCGCCGAGGCGATCGACAAGATCGGCAAGGATGGCGTCATCACGGTCGAGGAGAGCCAGACCCTCGGACTGGATCTTGAACTGACCGAGGGCATGCAGTTCGACAAGGGCTACATCTCGCCGTACTTCGTCACGGACGCCGAGGCCCAGGAGGCCGTGCTTGAGGACGCCTACGTCCTGCTCTACCCGGGCAAGATCTCGGCGCTGAACGAAATCCTGCCCGTGCTGGAGCAGGTCGTCCAGGAGCGCAAGCCGCTGCTGATCATCGCCGAGGAGGTCGAGGGCGAGGCCCTGTCCACCCTGGTGGTGAACTCGATCCGCAAGACCTTCCAGGTCGTCGCGGTCAAGGCTCCCGGGTTCGGGGACCGCCGCAAGGCGCTGCTGCAGGACATTGCCGTGCTCACCGGCGGCCAGGTGGTGGCCTCGGAGGTCGGTCTCTCCCTCGATGCGGTGACGTTGGCCGACCTGGGCCGGGCCCGGCGGGTCACGGTGGACAAGGACAACACCACCATCGTCGACGGGGCTGGCGAGGCCTCCTCGATCGCAGATCGGGTGCGTCAGCTCAAGCAGGAGATCGAGGTCAGCGACTCCGACTGGGACCGCGAGAAGCTGCAGGAGCGGTTGGCCAAGCTCGCCGGTGGGGTCGCGGTCATCCGCGTCGGCGCCGCCACCGAGGTGGAGCTCAAGGAGAAGAAGCACCGCCTCGAGGACGCCGTGTCGGCCACCCGCGCGGCCATCGAGGAGGGCATCATCGCCGGCGGCGGTTCCGCGCTCACCCACGTGGCGTCCGTGCTCGACGACGGGCTTGGCCGTACCGGGGACGAGCTCGCCGGGGTACGGATCGTGCGCTCCGCGCTCGACGCCCCGCTGTCGTGGATCGCGCGCAACGCTGGTCTGGAGGGCGCGGTCATCGTCTCCAAGGTCAAGGAGCTCGAGCCGGGTCGTGGGTACAACGCGGCCACCGGCGAGTACACCGATCTGATCGCGGCCGGCGTCGTCGACCCGGTCAAGGTCACCCGGTCGGCGGTGGCGAACGCCGCCTCGATCGCGGCTCTGCTCATCACCACCGAGGGCCTGGTCGTCGAGAAGCCGGCGGAGCCCGCTCCCCAGGACGGCCGCGGCCACGGGCACGGGCACAGTCACCCGCAGGGCCCGGGTTTCTGACCGGATCGGCGTCGTGGGGCCCCGCCGGGTGCGGCCCGGCCCCCGGGCCCCGGTACGTCCGGAGCCCGGTCGGTCCTTGATGATCGACCGGGCTCCGGCGCGTTGGGCCGCCGCCGCGTCGGGTCGCTGTCGGGTCGCTCACCCGTCGTGGGTGGTCCAGGAGATCAGGACCGGATATCCCGACCCGTCCGCCTATCGGCCCCTGGCCGCCCTCTCTCAGCAGGCCGGTGCGAGTCCGGGCCGGGCCGGGGTGCGTCTCGTGGCCCCCCGCCGGGAGCGGCCGGTGAGGATCGCATCCCGTTCGGACTCGCTCAGCCCGCCCCATACGCCATAGGGCTCCCGGGCGGTCAGCGCGTACTCACCGCAGGCGCGGATGACTGGGCAGCGGGCGCAGACCGCCTTGGCCGCGGCCTCACGGGCGGCTCTGGCCGGCCCCCGTTCGCCCTCCGGGTGGAAGAAGAGCTCCGTGCTCTCACCACGGCACGCCCCGTGCAGCTGCCATTCCCACTTCTCCGCGCCGGGGCCTGGAAGTCGTCGGACGTCGGTCATCGATCTGAGCCCCCTTTCGACCTGAGCGGCAAGCGCCGCCACTTCACCGTAGTACCGGGTCACCCTCTGAGTGATCTTGAAATTTCACCCGGGTGAGCCCGCGTCACGGGTCGTTCCGCCCGGCCGTTGCACGGTCGGGAAGTCCCTGGATGTCCAGGGATCTCAGGCGGATCAGGGTCCGAGTCGGCCGCGGGACTTCCGGCCGGCGCCGTGTTCCGTCATGGCTGACCGACCGCGCCGGATCCGCAGGTCCGGCGGAACTTTTGTTGACGGTCGAACGCCTACCCCGGTGGTCGGCTGGTCACACGGCCTGAGCGGGAATTAGCGTGGCCACCGCCGGCCGCGCTCCGTCGGCGCGCAGCATCCACCCCGGCCGGGTGTCCGGTCAGGCGGCGACGCGAGGCCGCCTCAGCGCGAGTCCGCCTCCGAGGCGGCGGATGCCTCGTAGATCCCGTCGGCGAAGCCGCGGGCGTAATCCCAGCTGACGTAGCACGACGGGTCCGGCGCGAACGCCGGCTCGTGGACTCTCGTCCGCCCCTCGTTGAGAAGGTTGCGCAGGTTGCCAGCCAGCAGGTCCCAGTCGAAGAAGTGGGGCTCGGCGCAGCCCTCGCAGTCGACGACAAGGCCGCGGTAGCCGCGCGGCTCGAGCAGCGTGCGGAAGACGTCGAGGTCTCCCAGCTCGGCGAGGACTTCCTCCCGCTCGTGCAAGGACAGCGGTTCGAGCAGGTCGAGGTCGTCAACGGAGTCGAGGCGCGCGAGCTCGGCAGCCGGATCCTCGGGGTCGCCCGCGAAGGGGTCGACAGGCTCGTCGCTCACGACGACCACGCTACGCTTGCCCGGACTGCTTAGTGGTCCCGATCCGGAGTCTCGGCACCGATGTGCGGCGCTCTGGACATAGTCCGTCGCGGTCGGTCCGCTGTTCTGCTGGGCGCGCGGGTCCCGATCAGGCCCGGTGGGCGGCGCTGTGGTATAGAGAAATGTCATCCATGGCGATGTCGGTCACGGGCGATGTCGGTCACGCCGGAACCGCCGATATGTGCCGGTGACCTCTACGATGGAGTCTGTGCCGCCGCTCGGTGCCCGGTTCTGGTAGCCCGGTTCTGGTAGTAGGTATACTTTTCCGCCGTTGCGCGCGACCCGTCGCTCCAGGACGGCGGGCGGGGCTCGTGCCGCGGCGTCGGTCTGGGTCCGCGGCCTCGGTCAACGCGGAATGGAAGGTGCCATGAACGGTCCCCTCGCCACCGATTTCACGTTGCCGGCCGGGGTGGGCACCCACGTCGGCGCGCGTCCCGACCTGCTGGGGGCCGATGCCGCCGCGGTACCGCCGAAGCTGGCGATGCTCGGGCTGACCTTCGACGACGTGCTGCTGCTTCCGGCCGCCTCCGACCTGGTACCGGCGGAGGCGGACACGACGACCCGCCTGTCGCGGAGCATCGATCTCGCCGTGCCGTTGGTGTCGTCGGCCATGGACACGGTGACCGAGGCCCGTATGGCCATCGCGATGGCGCGCCAGGGCGGGGTCGGGGTACTGCACCGCAACCTCTCGATCGACGAGCAGGCGCAGCAGGTCGACATGGTGAAGCGTTCCGAGTCCGGGATGATCACCGCACCGGTGACCTGCGGGCCCGACGCCACCTTGGAGGACGCGAACGTCCTCATGGCGAGGTACCGGATCTCGGGTGTCCCGGTGACGGAATCCGACGGCCGGCTGGTCGGCATTGTGACGAACCGGGACATCCGCTTCGAGCGGGACTACTCGCGTCGAGTGCAGGACGTCATGACCCCGATGCCGCTGATCACCGCACCGGTGGGCGTCTCGCCGGAGGACGCGCTCGCCCTGCTCCGCCGCCACAAGGTCGAGAAGCTGCCGATCGTGGACGAGCGTGACCGGCTGCGCGGTCTGATCACAGTCAAGGACTTCACCAAGCGGGAGCAGTACCCGCACGCCACCAAGGACACCGATGGCCGGCTGATGGTCGGCGCCGCCGTCGGTGTGGGGGAGGACGCCTACAAGCGCGCCCAGGTCCTCGTCGCCGCCGGGGTCGACTTCCTCGTCGTGGACACCGCGCACGGGCATCATCGAGCCGTGCCCGACGTGGTGCGCCGGATCAAGACCGACATGCCGACCGGGGTGGACGGCCGGCCGCTCGACGTGATCGGTGGCAACGTGGCGACCGGGGCCGGTGCGGCGGCGCTGATCGCGGCCGGGGCGGACGCCATCAAGGTCGGGGTCGGGCCCGGCTCGATCTGTACCACCCGGGTGGTGAGCGGCGTCGGCGTCCCCCAGGTCACGGCCATCTACGAGGCATCGCGCGTCGCCCGGGAGCACGGTGTGCCGGTGATCGGAGACGGCGGCCTGCAGTACTCGGGTGACATCGCGAAGGCCATCGCCGTCGGCGCCGACACGGTCATGCTGGGCAGCCTGCTGGCCGGTGTCGACGAGAGCCCAGGAGAGTTGATCTTCATCAACGGCAAGCAGTACAAGGCTTACCGGGGCATGGGCTCGCTCGGCGCCATGCGTAGCCGCGGCAGCGCGCGGTCGTACTCGAAGGATCGGTACTTCCAGGACGACGTGCTCTCCGATGACAAACTGGTTCCCGAGGGCGTCGAGGGCCAGGTGCCCTACCGGGGTCCACTGGCGGCCGTGGCCCATCAGCTGGTCGGCGGTCTGCGGGCGGCGATGGGCTACACCGGCTCGCCCACCATCCGGCGGATGCAGGATGAGGCGCAGTTGATCCGTATTACCTCGGCGGGGCTGATCGAGAGTCACCCCCACGACATCCAGATGACCGTCGAGGCGCCGAACTACAACTCCGCGCGCTGACGCCGTCGCGCCGCGCGACCGACCAGGCCGTCGCCGGGCCGTCCCCAGGCCGGTGACGGCCGTCGCGTCTTGTGCGCGGTCACCTGGTCACCTGGTCACCGGGATGTTCGGTCAGTCGTGGAGCAGATACGTCGGTTTTCCGGTCGGCACGAGCCTGCCGGCCCAATCAGGAGGCGCCAGCAGTGGCAGAGATCGAGATCGGCATCGGCAAGAGCGCGCGGATCGCGTATGGTCTCGACGCCGTCGGCATCATTCCATCCCGTCGGACCCGTGACCCGGCGGACGTCTCGCTCGCCTGGGAGATCGACGCCTACCGGTTCGACCTGCCGCTCGTGGCCGCTCCGGCCGACGCGGTGACCTCACCCGCGTCGGCGATCGCGCTCGGCCGGCTCGGTGGTCTCGGTGTTCTGCACATCGAGGGGCTGTGGACTCGGTACGAGGAGCCGGAGAACCACATCGCCGAGCTCAGCAAGATCGGGGCCGCCCAGGGCCCGGACGCGGCAACCGATCGGCTGCGCGCGTTGTACTCCGCGCCGGTCCAGCCGGGGCTGATCGCGCAGCGTCTCACCGAGCTTCGGGACGCTGGGGTGGTCGTGGCCGCGGCGCTGCGCCCGCAGAAGGTCAAGGCCCTGTGCCCGCACGTACTGGCCGCCGGGATCGATCTGCTCGTCATCCACGGTACGGCGGTTTCGGCGGAGCATCAGTCCCGCCGCAGTGAGCCGCTCAACCTCAAACGGTTCATCGGGCAGCTGGACATCCCGGTGCTGGTCGGCGGGTGCGCGTCGTTCTCCACCGCATTGCACCTCATGCGCACCGGGGCGGCCGGTGTCATCGTGGGCGTCGGGTCCGGCTTCGGTGACCGTACCCGGGACGAGCTCGGGGTCGGCGTGCCGCTCGCCACCGCCATCGCGGACGCGGCCGGTGCGCGCATGCGTTATCTCGACGAGTCGGGCGGCCGCTACGTCCACGTCGTCGCGCATGGTGACCTTCGGACTGGCGGTGACGTCGCGAAGGCGGTGGCCTGCGGCGCGGACGCGGTCATGGTGGACGCGGCGCTCGCGGCCGCAGAGGAGGCCCCGGGCCAGGGCGGGGTCTGGCCGATGGACGTGCTGCACTCCGACCTGCCGCGGGGACGCTGGTCGCCGGTGGCCCCGACCGGGATGCTCGCGCAGATCGTGACCGGTCCGGGCACGGCGACCAGAACCGGTGTCCTCAACCTGGCCGGCGGCCTGCGCACGGCAATGGCGACGACGGGATACGCAACTTTGAAGGAGTTCCAGAAGGCGGAGATCATGGTGACTGCCAGTCCGTGACCGACGATGCACGTCATGCGTGGTCGTCGGGCGTCCTGCGAGGCGGTAGCCGTCGCGTGAGGTATCGCTCGCTGGTGCGCGAGCCCGACGGGCGTGCCCGTGGTGTGCCAACCACCGGCGGTACCCGGTCGATCCGGGCTCTTACCCGACATGGCACCCTGGAAGCGGTCCGTCTCCGGCATGAAGGACGACAGATGCTTCTCGACGAGCACGGCCGTTGGGTCAGCGATGACGGTGCCTATGTCTGGGACGAGGCCGCCCAGACCTGGCAGCCGTCATCGGCAGCGCCGCCGGCCGGTCCGTCGGCCTTGGCGCGATTCGGTAACCATCCCGGTGGGCCCGCCTTCGGTGCCGGTCCGGTCGGGGAGCCTGGATCCGGTCGGGCCGGGTCCGATGTAGGAGCGCAGGGCGGTTCGTTCGGTGGGCGGCCCGGCGCTGCCGGCTTGTCGCCCGATTCCGGGCCCGGTGCCGTGGAAGCGGCTCCGGCACCGCCGAGCTGGGGCGGGGCGCTCACCGATTCACCCCGTCCCATGGGCGGCCCGGTGGCCACGCCATCAGAGCCGGACACACAGGGGCTGGCACCCTACGGCCCCACCGGCCAGCGCGGCCGGTGGGGGGAACCGGCCGCGGACGTCATTGCACCGCGCGGGCCGTCGGAGTGGGGCGATCTGACCGGTCCGGCCCGCTGCGCGGGTGCGGCGGATCCCGTCGATCCGGTGGCTGCGCCCGCAGGGCCGGCCGCAGGGCCGGCCGCAGCGCAGACGACCTGGGGCGGCGGCGATTCGACTGGCGAGATCCGGCGTGTCGGGGGCATGGCGGCGACGTACGCCCCGTCCACCGGTGGTGCGGCGGACGGCACACCGCGGTGGGACGGCGATCCGGACGGCGGGCCGGAGCCGTATGCCGGGTCGTTCGACGAGCACGACAGTGGATGGGCACCGTCCGGGCCCACCTCCCGGCGCGGGGCGACGGCTCGGCGCGGGGCGGCGGCCCGGCGTGCCGAGGCCGGCGGGCTGCCGGCACGGGTCACCGCGCTCGTCCAGCACGTGCGCGACCGTCCGCCGCTGCTGATCGGCGCCGCCGTCGTTCTCGTCTGCCTCGGGCTCGGCGTCATCGGATTCCTCGCCCTCGGCGGCGGTGGATCGGGCTCCGGGACCGCGGCCGGGCCGGCCGCGGTGGGGAAGGGCCGTTACTCCCCGGAGGTCCGTCAGGCATATCTCAGCTCGTGCCTCGACGTCAGCAACGGTAACGAAGGCTATTGCACCTGCACGCTGGAGAAGCTGGAAGCCGACTACACCCAGGAGGAGTACCAGCGGTTCAGCGACAACGTCCAGTCCGAGTCGTCGCAGCGCATCGTGCGGGAGATCTATGCCGCCTGCCGTGACAAACGATGACGATTACCGGTGTACAGTGGGTTGACAGAACTATTATCACATGCCTAGATAGGCTGCGGGACGACGGACAAGAGTGCTATTGCTTTTTCGTCGGCGATGTGATAAGACGTCCTTCACGTATCAACGGGCGGTCATGGCGGTGCGGTTCTCCGGGACGCATCCCGAGACCGCTCCTCCCGGAGCGAGGCTGCTCCACGTGCATTCGTCCGCCCGGGCGGGGGACCCGGTGGCGTGGCCAGATCACACATTTACCCGACGCACGTCCACACGATGACTGCCCGCATCGTGCTGACCAGGGGGGCAGGAGATGCCGCCCTATGATCAAATACAGCGGTTCAGTGGCCATGATGCCTGAATCCGGGATAACGTCGCCGACGTCCGGCGCCCGCGCCCGGAGGCGGGTGACAGTTCTGTGACGACCTACGACACCGACCGCGACGGTGCCACGGGGCGCCCGGCTGCCTCCCGTCGTGACGACGATTTCTTCGCGGTGGAGCGGGTGGGCGAGCAGGCAGCCCGTCCTGTCTCCCGTGAGCCCGCGCCCACGTCCTGGGATTCGACTCCCTGGCCCCGGCGTGAGCCGGCGCCGGGACCGGGACCGGCCATGCCGCCGGCAGGCGGCGGTGCGCGTCCCGCCGATCCCTTCGACGTGACCACCACCTGGGACGGTCCGGCGCCGGGACCCGCCGGTGGACGCCCGCCGGGCATCTCGGTGACCCCCCCCCTTCCCGCTGGCCCGTCTACCCCGGCGGTGTCACCCGCCGCTCCGGTGGCTCCTCCTGTTCCTCCTGTTCCCAGGGGTCCTCGGGTTTCCGCCGGTCCGCCACCGGCCGCGTCCCGGCCGACGTCCTACCTCCCCTCGGCGTCCCCGCCACCGCCCGCGGCGTCCAGGACGGCTGCGAGGCCGGCCGACCTGCAGGTGGGCGGGCCCGGTCGAGAGGCCTATCCGGTCCCGACCGGTCCGCCGTCGGGACCGGTGCGCATGGGCCGTTCCCCACGGGCCGGCGGGGCGGCGGGGACCACCTCCGGGACGAGATCGGGGGGTGGCGCTTCCGCAGACCCGTTCACCGGCGGGTTTCCGATCTCCGCCCGACCGGTTCCCGCGCCACCGTCCCGGGCTGTTCCCACATCGTCGGCGGACCTCAGGAGAGCTCCGGGCCAGTCGGGCACCCCGAGCCGGGTCACCGGCCCGGCCTTCCCGGTGGTGCCCGGGAGCTTTGGCGTGACCGCCGCCGCGCCGCCGCCCGATGCCGGGCCCCGAACCGCATACTCTTCGACGGATCCTTGGAACGGGCACAGCTCGCCCCGCGTTCAACTGCCCGGTGTGGGCGCGCCCGCAGCGGGCCCGGGCCCCCTGAACCGGGAGGCCGGCGGGGTCCGTCCTGGTGGCGGTGGATCCGCCGGTCCGGGCGCGACCTCATCAACTCCGCCCCGCGGATTCGGGGGCGTGGCAGCCTATCTGCCGGGATCGGCGTCGAGTCGTCCCGGCAGGGACCCGGCTCCGGGAAGAAGGGGCCCGAACGGCGGTTCCGGGGGCAACGGCGGTTCCGGGGGACTGCCCCCACACTCCCGCCAGGACCGTCTGCGCTCCCGCCAGGATCGTCCGCGGGACCCCCGCGACGGCGGAGCGGATCTCGCAGGCTGGCGGACTCCCCTGTCCGGCACCGAAGACGTCGTCCGTCCTCTCCCGCCCAACGGGCCCAACGGGATCGCCGGACTGGTCCCCGGCCGTGAGGACCCGCTCTCCGGACCGCTCCCGGTGGCCCGGCGACGATCGTGGGTGGAGACTGCGACGGAGAGCGACTGGCGGATGCCGGCGAATCGGGCATCTGGACCGAGGGACTCGTTGGCCGGTCCGACTGACCGGCTGCCCGGCCAGAACGGGCTGCCCGCTCCGGACCGCGACCGGGCGCTCGCGGCCCCGGAGCGGCGGGCGGCTCCCGAGGCCGGCGCCGATGCGTCGCGGGCCAGCGGTCGGCCCGCCGACCTGGCTGTACCTCGGGTCGAGGAGACGATGACGACCGCTCGTCCGCTGTATCGGCCAGACGCCTCCGCGCCGCCGGCCGGGACCGGTGCGCGTGGCCTGGTCGGAACTCCGTTGCCGCCGGTGGGGCGCCGACCCGAGTCTCCCTCGGAGAGGACGTCCCTGGTGCCCCGGCGGGGATCGGGAAAGGCCAGAGGTGCCGGCCCCGCGCCGGATGACGACAGTGGCTGGCAGCCCTCCCGGTCGGTGCGCAAACCGAGTGGTCGCAGTGTGCCTGCCGACCGCCGTCGCACCCCGAATCCGGTGACCGACACCAACAATCTCCAACCGGTCTCGGCTCCTCAGCCCATCCGGTCATCCGGATCGACGCGATCGGGTGAGCGGGGTGCGGCGAACGGCGGCGAGCGCCGGCGTGGCACCGCGGACCGGGCCGGTCGCGCGGGCGGAACCGGCGCCAGGAGCCGTGGGCATGCTGGCCGGTATGAGGAGGGCGCCGGGGCCGGCGGCCATTCCGGGCCTGGGCGGCGGGCCTCCGGGCGTGATGCCCGCGCGGTGGGGCTGCGGGAACCGGGGGATGCCCGGGATGAGCCGGACGACGAGGACCTCTCCGGCGAGGATCGCCTCGCCTGGCTTCATCAGGGTTGGATCGGTCCTTTGGCCGTTGCGTTGGTCCTCGCGTTGCTCGCGGTTGGCGGCTATGCACTCCTGCGCGGCGATGGCGACGGCAAGAGCGCGCCGTCGGTTTCGCCGGCTCCCCCCATCGGCTCGCCGACGCCCACCACGACCAGCCCGGACGCGATCAATGGCAAGGCGATGATTGATGGCAGCTGGGAATGCCGGCTTGTTACCGGGACGAATCCCCTGAAGCTGTCCGACAATGTCGTCGGTGTGCTCGTGGTCGAATGGACCGCCGGTGCCTACAGTTGGGGCGGCACCGCCGGTCAGTACACGATCACGCCGGTGGCCGGTAATGACGGCGGGAATGTGATCGGCAACGTGAAGTTCACCGGCGGGCCACTGAAGGATCTTTCCGGGGTGCACATCGCCAAGCCCGGGGCCGGAATCCGCGACAAGGCGCAGGGCACGCTGGAACTCACCGCGAGTGGCAGTGCGCCGCACCGATACTGCGGGGTGAACTGAGAAGATCCATCCCTATGCTGACGGTAAGTGAAACACCGATATGTCGGATCTAAGGCGCCCCTGGTCGCCCGGGATCTGCCGAGTTCCGACCCCGGCTGTCGGATTCAGGGTGGCGTGGGGCAGGATCAGGTGCCATGCTCAGGTCTGACCGTAGTGAGGGTGGCGGACGGTGTCCCGCCGCTGGCAGGACGGATGTGGCTGGCGGTGCGGACGGGGGCGTCCCCGCTCCCCGGGAGAGCGGCCGACGGGCCGTAAACCGGCGCGGCCTGCTTCGCTGGGCCGGGACCGCGGCGGTCGCGGCACCGGCCGCCGGGCTGTTGGCCGCGTGCGGGGGCTCATCCTCCTCGGCTAGCGCGACGCGCAAGGTACGTCTCGGCTATGTGACGTCCCGGACGGGGGCGTTCCGCAGTTACAGCGTGGTCGACTCGTATGTGCTGCAGACGATGCGCACGATCCTGGCCGACGGCGTGAAGGTGGGGAACCGCACCTATCCCGTCGAGATCTTCGTCCGGGACTCCGAGTCGGACCGCCATGGCGCCGGGACCGCGACAACCGACCTGATCTTCAAGGACAAGGTCGACATCGTGCTGGTCGGTGGCACCTCCGACACCGCCATTCCTGTCGCGGACCAGTGCGAGATCAACCAGGTTCCCTGTATCTCCACAATCGCCCCGTGGCAGGCCTGGTGGAATGGCCGGGGCGGCAACGTCGACATGCCCTTCCGCTGGACCTACCACTTTTTCTGGGGCATGGAGGACCTGGTGGCGACTTACGTCGCGATGTGGAGCCAGCTCGGGATCACCAAGGTGGGGCTCATGTATCCGGACGACGACGACGGCCGCGCGTTCGCCGACCCGGACTTCGGAATTCCCACCATCCGCAACTACAACAACCTCCGGCTGACATCGCCGATGTCAGCCGGCTACTCAACCGGGGCGCCCTCATTCAAGACCTATATCGATGAATTCAAGAAGAACGGGGTGCAGGCCGTCGTCGGCGTGTCCCGGGCCGCGGACTTCGCCACCTTCCGGAAGGAGACCAGGGCCTCCGGTTACTCGCCGAACGCTCTGACGATCTCCAAGGCGATCTACTTCCAGGAGGATGTGCGTGGCCTCGGTACCGGTGGTGACGGTCTTACCACCGAGGTGGCGTGGTCACCGGCGCATCCCTTCCGTAGCTCGCTGACGAACAAGACGTCCCTGGAGCTGGCCAACGACTTCACCAGCGCCCGCGGTCAGGGGTGGACCCAGACCCTGGGATTTTCGTACGCCCTGTTCGAGGTCGCCGTCAAGGCGCTGAGCAACGTCGACTCCCTCGACAGTCGGGAAGCCGTCGCCACGGCCATCCGCGACGTCGACGCCCAGACCATCGTCGGACCCGTGGCGTTCGGAGCTCAGCCCAACGTCCCGAAGAACGTGGCCCGCATCGCCCTCGTCGGTGGTCAGTGGAACCAGAACCAGCAGGCGAACGATTTCAACCTCAAGATCGTCAATAATGCGGGTAACACCAAGGTCCCGCTGGAGGCCGAACTCCGCAAAGTTCCCTCGCCCGTCTGAGCTCGGGTCGGCTCGCTTGCCCGGGGCGACTGGCACCGGCCGCCCCGGGCGGGATCACCTCAGGTCCGTGCGGTTGCCCGCGACATCGTGTGCTCGACCACCGCGATCAGTGCGCTCTTGGTGGAGTCTCGGTTGCGGGCGTCGCAGGTGATGACGGGAACGGCCGGGCTGATCTGCAGTGCTTCCCGGACGTCCTCGATCGAGTGCCGCAGAATCCCGTCGAAGCAGTTGACGCCAATCACGAAGGGCAACTGCCGCTGCTCGAAGTAGTCGACCGCGGCGAAGCAGTCGGCCAGTCGGCGGGTGTCGGCGAGCACGATCGCACCGATGGCTCCCCGCACGATGTCGTCCCACATGAACCAGAAGCGGTACTGCCCGGGGGTGCCGAACAAGTACAGGATCAGATCCTCGTCCAGCGAGACTCGGCCGAAGTCCATGGCGACCGTGGTGGTGGTCTTGTCCATCAGGTGGGTGAGGTCGTCGATGTGGGCTCCCGCCTCGGTCATGACGGCCTCGGTGCGCAGCGGGACGATCTCGGACACCGAACCCACGAATGTGGTTTTTCCGGCGCCGAACCCGCCCGCTACTACGATCTTCACCGAGGTCGTGGCGACGGCGGAGTTGACCCGCCTGTTGTCAGAGCTTTCGAAGGCCACTGAGAACCCTTTCGAGCAACGCGAGATCCGGTGCCTCGTCGCGGTCAGGCTGCTGGTGGACGCGGACGAAGCCTTCGTCCGCCATGTCGCCTACCAGCACGCGGGCCACCCCGAGGGGCACCCGGAGGCCAGCGGCGATCTCCGCGATGGATCGCACCTGCCGGCACATGGCGGCGATGGTCTGTTGCTCCAGGTTGAGGCCGATCGCTTGTTCCTCGCCGAGAGGCGTCGTGAAGACGAGTGCCTCGATGGCGAGTTCATAGCGCGACCGAGTGCGCCCACCGGTCATCGCGTACGGACGGACGACCGGCCCGGGCGTGCCCTCGGGATCGATACTCACCCTGACTCCCTGTGTTGCCGTCCGGTCACCGCGGAAGGGTTCCCTGCAGCTCGGCGCGCAACGCCGGGGTCAGGACGTCCTTCGCCCGGCTGACCAGCAGTGCCATCTCATAGCCGACCAGACCGATGTCGCAGGATGGTGCCGCGAGCACTGCCATGCTCGCGCCGTCACTGATTGCCATGATGAAGAGAAAGCCGTGCTCCATCTCCACGACCGTCTGGGTGACGCCGCCCGCCTCGAAGACGCGGGCGGCGCCCTGGGTCAGGCTCACCAGTCCCGAGGCCACTGCGGCGAGCTGGTCGGCGCGATCCCGGGGGAAGCCGTCGGAGACGGCGAGTAGCAGGCCGTCTGCGGACACCACGACGGTGTGGGCGACACCCGGGACTCGATCGACAAAATTGTTGATCAACCAGTTGAGGTTCTGGGCTTCAGAACTCACGGGTGTCACCGTTCCTCCTGCGCGTCACGTCGAGGATTCCTCGCGGTGTCGACTCCGACATCACGTCCCTGCCGTACGCCCTGGTAGAAGCTGGCAAGCCGGCCTCCTACAGCCTCAGGAGATCTGGCCGAGGTGTCGGCGGGACGCCGGCGGGGCGCGGGTTCGGCGCTGCCGGGCACGAGATGGGTCATGGGAACTCGCACCGGTAGGCCCGACCGCGTCACGCCGCCTGTGCTCGGTTGACGCAACAACTCGGCCGCCTGCCAGCCGGCGTCCCCGGGAGATGTCCAGTTCTCCCGGGACGGGGTCTGCTGGGGCGTTGCCTGGTGCTGTGTTGCCTGGTGCTGTGTTGGCTGGTACTGCCCTGCCGTCTGATGGTGCGGGGCCGTCTGACGCGGGGCCGTCTGATGCTGGGCCGCGAAGGCCGGGACGGGCGGAGCCGCCGACGGCGCGTCCGCCGCGGGCTCCTCCCGCGCCGGTGTCCGGGTGCCCGTGAGCGGATCGACTCCGGAGCGGGCGGGGCCGCGTTGCCCGAAGGCCCCACCGAGCCCCGGACGGACCGGGGAACGGGCCGGTGGCGCCGCCGTACCGGCATCCGGCCCGGTGGGGTGGGCTGCCGCGGCTGCCGTCGAATGCTGGGCGGGCGCCCGACCGGACGGCGAACGTCGCTGGAACCACGCCGACACGGAGTCGAAGATCGGCGACGTCTCGATGTCGTCGGTGTCCCGGTCCGCCGTGGTCTGTTCGCCGGTGTCCTCGCCGGAGATCGCCTCCGTCGCCCCGGTATCGCGGAACCGCCGGGACCCGAGCGCCGACGCCGGCCGGTCGCGGGGACCGGTGGACTCCATGGGCTCCGATCGTTCCTGCGGAACGGGCCGGTTCTCGGAGCGGGCGAACACACTGCCGGCCCCGGGGGTCGGCTCCTCGGCCGACGGGGTCCGCTCACCGGCCTCGGGCCGGGTCTGGCCGGGCGGTCTCGGGCCGGGCGGTGCCGGGGCGGGCGGTGCCGGGGCGGTGTCGGGCTGCTCGGTCCGACCGGGCCCGGTGGTGCCGCCGGGACGTGGTTTGGTCCCCCAGCGGTTGTCCCCGAACGACACCGGTCTCGTCTCGTCCGTGACCAGATCGTCCCGTCGTCCGAATCCGCGCCGGTCGATGGTCTGGGTGTCCGGTACGACGTCGGGGGGCGGTTCGGCGTCGGTGGCCGGGTCGAGCCGGCCACCGGGAGCGGTGCCGCCGCGACCGCGAAGGACATCGAGGTCGAGTTCCCGGTCGTTGAGTTCCCGGTCGTCGAGCTCCCGTGGGTCACGGGGACCGTCCTGCCCACCGGGGCCGGGCCGGTCCCGGTCCCGGGCTCCCGGGACCGGGTAGTCCCCGTCGTTTCCTCCCCGCCCGAGTAGATCGTGCGGCAGGGTCGGCGGAGCGGCGCTGGTGCCATCCGTCTCGCTGTCGCGCTCGGTGCCGCTGTCGAGGCCGGGGGTGAAGTCGTCCGGCCCGAAGTCGCGATTATCCGCGGTGGGCAGCGAACCCGTTCGGTCGGACCCGAGCTGAGCGGCGGCCAGCGGCCCGGTGAGCGGGAACGGCCCGGTGCTGGGGAACCGCCGGGGCCCACTGGAGCCGTCGAAAAGGCTTTCCGGTCCGGCGGGTTCACCTGCGGTCCGGTGCCCGTTGGCCCCGGTGCCGTTCGTCGGCGCGACCCTGCCGCCCACCGGTTCGGGAGTTCCCGAGCCGGTGCGCTCCGGCCGCTCCGGTGCACGCGGTCCGGTCGGGGAACCGGGGATGGCCGGCGCGTCGCCGGCGCGGGTTCCTAGCGTCGGCGCGGTGGGCCGGCCCGGTCCCGTGCCGGCCCCGCCGTCCCCGGTCACCAGCTTGGCGGGCAGCCGGACGACAGCGGTGATACCTCCGGAGGCGGACTCACGCAGCTGGACGTGGATGCCGTGGCGGCTGGCCAGCCGACCGACCGCGAACAGGCCCATGGTCCGTGACACCGACACGTCGACCACCGGCGGGTTCGCCAGTCGGTCGTTGACCCGTTCGAGTTCCTTGGCCGGCATGCCGATGCCCTGGTCCTCGATCTCGATCATCGCCCCGGCCCCCGGACCGAGCGAGCGGCTGGTGACGAGGACGCTGGTGGCCGGCGGCGAGTACGAGGTGGCGTTCTCGAGGAGCTCGGCGACCAGGTGGACGACGTCGCTGACACCGTTGCCGGCGATGGACACCGCGGCGGCCGACGTCTGCTTGACCCTGGTGTACTGCTCCACCTCGGAGATGGCCGCCAGTACGACCTCGTTCAGCGGGACGGGGTGTGTCCAGCGCCGAGCGGTGTCCGTGCCGGCGAGGACGAGCAGGCTTTCGTTGTTCCGCCGCATACGGGTGGCGAGGTGATCCAGCTTGAACAGGTTGGACAACTGGTCCGGATCCTGCTCGCGGTTCTCCAGCTCGTCGATGAGACGCAGCTGCCGTTCGACCAGTCCCTGACTGCGCCGGGAGAGGTTCACGAACATCGCGTTGACGTTGTTCCGCAGCGACGCCTGTTCGGAGGCCAGCCGGATCGCCTCCCGGTGAACCTCGTCGAAAGCCCGCGCGACTTCGCCGACCTCCTCGTCAGTGTCGATACCGACCGGTTCGATCGAGTCGTCGATGTCCAGCTCGGTGGAATCGCGCAACCGACGGACGGCCTCGGGAAGCCGGTGATCGGCGATGTCCAGCGCGGCGGTCCGCAGCGCCAGCAGGGGGCGGACCAGCGAGCGCGCGACGACCAGTGCGGCGAGCAGGGCGAGGGCCAGGATGAGCACGATCAGTAGACCGGACAGCAGCGCGTGGCGCTGGATGTTGCCCCGCAGGGTGCCTATGCGGGCGTCGACGAGGCCCAAGAGCTTGTCGACGGCCTCCGTACCGGTGTCGATGGTCTGCTGGGTCGCCTGGTCCCATTTCTCGGCTTCCAGCGCGGTCAGCGGCTGACCGATGGGCGCATTCAGAATTTCTTCGACATAATTCTGGGTGTTGCGGATGTCCCCGTTGGTCTCGGTGTCGACCGTCGGTTCGTAGACCGCGAGCTGGTCCGGTAGAGCGACGTTCTCGAGATCGTTGCGCTGGCGGCCCCGCTGGGTCTCGGCCGACAGGAACTCGCGATAGTCGTCTGCCGTGAGGACATGGTTCCCGTTGCGGGTGAGCAGGCCGTGGATAAGTGCCTGCTCCTCGGCGAGAAGCTCCGTCCCGGACATCAAGAAGTAGGCCGTGTTGACCCCGGCGTTGAGCTCCTGGTCGTCATTTCCCTGCGGGATCAGCCGGATCAGGTTGATCAGCGAGTTGATGATCGGCTGAAAGGCGGTCTCGACCGCCTTCCTGTCGATCAGCCTTTCGATCGTCTGCCGCTTGGCGGGCAGCGTGTCCATCCGGCTGCTGATGTCGTCGAGGGCGCGGCGTACCTCGCTGCCGAAGGATCCTCGCCGCTCGCTGGCAGCTGACTTGTACGCCTTGTAAGCTTCATCGACCGCCGCCCGGCGGGTTGGAATCGTGCTCCCGTCCCGGGCGCCGACGGGACCGCTGGCGATGAATCCGGTGCTGTAGGTGCGCTCGGCCTGCAGGGCGTGGACCAGCCCGGACGCCGAGCGGCTGATCTCGGTCAGGTCGGACATCCGGTTGACGTCCCGCGTGCTCGTCAGCACCGTACCCGCCTCGATGGACGAGTAGGCGAGGATCGCGATGACAGGCACGGCCAGAATCGCGATCAGCTTGGTGCGTACCCGCCAGTTGGTGGGGTTGGCGGCGGCGCGGTGAAGGCGCGCCAGTCCCGACCCGGCTGGGTTCGGTGGCGCGGCGAATCGGCCATCGCGCTGCCCGCCGTCTTCGGCGTCCACGGGCGAACCCGGCGCCACTGTCGGCTCCGAGTCTGCGGCGATGCCCGTGCTGCTGGCCATCGGTTGTCTGCGCACGTACCTTCGCAACCTCTCCGCCAGCCTCCCGGAACAGGTCGTACCAGGATGGCTCGGTATCGGGCCCGGATGTCCCTTGTCAGGCACCATAGCGGTACGAAGTCGGCATCCGAAAGGCGCCCACCGTAAGCGCCTTGGTGGCTGCACGTCAGTTGTCGCTACTGCGCGCGGAGTCACCACTACCGTAACCGCCGGGGAAGCCCGACATCGGGCGTCACTGATGATCGAAGCGCTTGTCGGGGTCAGTGAACCGGACTGAAGACGCAAACTCGGCATCCTAGACATCTCCGACATGAGCCCTTACCGCCTTCGCGGCGGCGTCCGGCGTGCTTCGTCTGTTCCGGTGAAGGCCGTGGGAGATGGTTGGGCGCCTGGGCGGACCGGTGGGGTCGCCGTGTCCGTAGGCTTGCGGGGTGAGTGAGTTGCAGCGTAGCAGTGCTGGTCGCGGTGCGGAGCCGCCGGATACCGGCGCGGTTCGGGATGTTCCGCGGTCCCCGGCGGACGGCCCCACCGGCCCGTCCGCGGTGGGGCATCCGGGCTATGACACCGTGCTGGTGATCGATTTCGGTGCCCAGTATGCCCAACTGATCGCCCGGCGCATACGCGAATGTCATGTGTATTCGGAGATCGTCCCGTGGGATATGTCGGTGGACGAGATCCTCGCCCGGCGTCCGTCCGCACTGATCCTTTCTGGCGGCCCGAAGTCCGTCTACTCGCCTGGCGCGCCCCGGGTGGATCCTGCGTTGTTCGCTACCGGAGTGCCTATTCTCGGTATCTGTTATGGCCATCAGGTCATGGCTCAGGCGCTTGACGGCGCCGTCGCGCGCACGGGAACCGCCGAGTACGGAGCAACTCGTCTGTCGGTGTCGGGTCCCGGGGTTCTCTTCGACGGTCTGCCCGTTGTCCAGCAGGTCTGGATGTCGCATGGCGACTCGGTGACCGCCGCGCCGCCCGGCTTCCGGGTGACGGCTTCCACACCGTCGGCCCCGGTCGCCGCCTTTGAGGACCCCGCGCGTCGTCTCTACGGCGTGCAGTTCCACCCGGAGGTGGTCCACAGCGAGCGAGGCATGGACGTGCTGCGGCACTTCCTGTTCGTGGGCGCGGGCTGCCGGCCCACCTGGACAATGATCAACATTGTTGACGAGGCTGTCGCGGCCGTCCGGGCCCAGGTCGGGACCGGACGGTTGATCTGCGGCCTGTCCGGCGGGGTGGACTCCGCGGTCGCTGCCGCGCTCGTGCACCGGGCGGTGGGAGACGCGCTCACCTGCGTCTTTGTCGATCATGGTTTGTTGCGGGCCGGCGAGGCGGAACAGGTCGAACGCGATTTCGTCGCGACCACCGGTGTGGATCTGGTCCATGTCAAGGCGGCCGACCGGTTTGCCGCCGCGCTGTCCGGAGTGACCGACCCGGAACGGAAGAGGAAGATTATCGGCCGAGAGTTCATCCGGGTCTTCGAGGAGTCCGCCCGCGAATTGGAGGCCCGGGCGGAGGCGGAGGGCGCGACGATCGACTTTCTCGTGCAGGGGACATTGTATCCCGACGTGATCGAATCCGGTTCGCCGACGGCCGCGAAGATCAAGTCTCATCACAACGTCGGCGGACTGCCCGAGGACCTGCGGTTCGGTCTGGTCGAGCCGCTTCGGACCCTGTTCAAGGACGAGGTCCGTCGGCTCGGCGAGGAGCTCGGGCTGCCCGAGGAGATCGTCTGGCGCCAGCCGTTCCCGGGCCCGGGCCTCGCCGTCCGCATCATCGGCGAGGTCACGCCCGAGCGGCTCGACGTGGTGCGGGCGGCCGACGCGGTGATCCGGGAGGAGATTCGCAAGGCCGGCCTGGACCGCGAGATCTGGCAGGTCTTCGCGGTGCTGCTCGCCGACGTGCGGTCGGTAGGCGTCCAGGGTGACGAGCGTACGTACGGCTTCCCGATCGTCCTGCGCGCGGTCACCAGCGAGGACGCGATGACCGCCGACTGGGCCCGGCTGCCCTACGGCCTGCTGGAACGCATCTCGAACCGGGTGGTCAACGAGGTGCCGCAGGTCAACCGGGTGGTGTACGACATCACCTCCAAGCCCCCCGGCACGATTGAGTGGGAGTGACGATCCCGGATCGGAGCGCGTGCCCGTCGGGCGACCCCCGCCGACGGGCACGTTTGACGTCCGGGCGGGACCGGAGCACCCTGGATGATGTGACCCCGCACGAGATGGCCATTACCTAGGCGCGCGACCGATCATCGGGTCCGCGCCTCGCCCTTCCGCCTTGTCCTGGTGGGGGGCTTTTTTGTTGCCGCGGTCATGGTGGGGTGGCCGCTCAGCCGCCGGGAGATGCTCCATGACCGCAGCAGCCGCAGACGACCGATCGGTAGCCCCGGACGCCGAACTCTGGGCGTCGGACATCCGCGCCGCGGCCCGCGTCCTTGCCGGGGTGGCACGACAGACCAGAGTCGTCCGGGATCTCGCCCTGTCGGCGGCGATCGGTGCGCCCGTCTGGCTCAAGTGTGAGCACGAGCAGCACACCGGTTCGTTCAAGCTTCGGGGTGCCTACCACCGGGTGGCCACCGCGGATCCGGCGACGCGGGCCCGGGGGGTGGTGGCGGCCAGCGCCGGTAACCACGCCCAGGGAGTGGCCTTCGCGGCCGCGACCTTCGGCGTCGAGGCGACCATCTTCGTGCCGGTGGGGGCCAATCCGGTCAAAGTGGCGCGGACGCGCCGGTGGGGCGCCCGGGTCGAGAAGATACCCGGGGGGGTGGAGGCGGCGCTCGCGGCGGCCGCCGCCTTCGCCGCCCGGGGAGACCGGCTGCTGGTCCACCCATTCGACGACCCGAGGGTGGTGGCCGGGCAGGGCACGATCGGCTTGGAGTTGCTCGATCAGGTGCCCGATCTCGGCACCGTTCTGGTCGGGGTGGGCGGCGGAGGACTGATCAGCGGGCTGGCTGCGGCGGTGCGGTCCCGGCGCCCCGATGTGCGAGTGGTCGGTGTGCAGTCCGTGCTGTCGTCGGCGTTCGCCGCGTCGCTGCGGGCTGGCCGGCGGCTCCCGGTGCCCCCCGGTGGGGTGGTGACGCCTGGTGCCGGAACGACGCCTGGTGCCGGAACACTGTGGGAAGCCGGGACGATTCCGGGCAGCCGGACGTCCGAACAGCCGACGGCGCCACGTTCGTCACGGGTGGTCTCGGCGTTGACCACGATCGCCGACGGTATGGCGGTGAACGCTCCCGGGGTTCTGACCTTCGCCCTTGCCGCACGCCTGGTGGACGAGATCGTCACGGTCGATGAGGCAGCGTTCTGGGAGGCGATGGTGTTGCTGCACCGGGCCGGCCACCAGGTGGAACCGGCCGGCGCCGCGGGGGTTGCGGCTTTGTTGCGTCAAGGTGATCTCGCGCAGGGCCCGACGGTGGCGATCCTGTCGGGCGGCAACATCGACCCGGGGGTGGCCAGCAGGGTGAAGGCGCTCGCGGCCATCCCGCCGAGCGCGTCGAGCACCGCGTGACCGCGTGACCGCCGGTGGGCCGGGCGTTGACGCGGACCACGGCCATCGACGACCCGCCCTCGCGCGCGGGGCGGGGCGGGAACGACGGACAATAGGCTGGTCAGCACGCGGGTCGACGACCACTGGGCGTGGACGCGTGATGGTCATGTGGTGGCACGGACGCGCGAGGACCGCGGCGGGGTGGGGCTGTCGGTGCATCTCGCGAACCACACCGCGAACCGGGTCGTCGGGTGCGCTCCGGGCATGCCGCGGTCCGACCCGCTCGACGTCGAACGTACGATCGGAGTCCCATGAGCGGCTTTTTCGGCGATTCCCACGGCGGCGGATCCGGCATCGCCGGGTCGGTCGGGACGGATGTCCACGGCGGTGCGCACGTGCCCTACGACCTGTTCGGCCCAGCGGTGCTGGCGCCGCCGGTGGGCGGGGACGGGCCCGGTGACTCCTCCTCGCCGCGCCTGGATGCCGAGGGTCTGCTCGACGGGCTCAACCTGCAGCAGCGGGCGGCGGTGGTGCACATCGGAGCACCCCTGCTTGTCGTCGCGGGCGCGGGGTCCGGCAAGACGCGGGTGCTGACTCACCGTATCGCGTATCTGCTGGCTGCCCGGGGGGTCCGGCCGGGGGAGATTCTGGCGATCACGTTCACCAACAAGGCCGCCAGCGAGATGCGCGAACGGGTCTCGGCACTGGTCGGTCCTCGGGCGCGGGCGATGTGGGTGAGCACCTTCCACTCGGCCTGCGTGCGCATCCTGAGGTCCGAGGCGAAGAGTCTCGGGTTCAGCTCGACCTTCTCCATCTACGACGCTGCCGACGCGCAGCGTCTGATCACTCTGGTCACCCGCGACCTCGATCTTGATCCCAAGCGGCATCCCGCCCGAGGTCTGGCGGCACAGATCAGCAACCTGAAGAACGAACTGATCGACTGGGAGGCCGCACGGGACCGGGCCACGAACCACCTCGAGCGGACCGTCGCCGAGGTCTACGCCGCTTATCAACAGCGGCTGGCTCAGGCCAACGCCCTCGACTTCGACGATCTGATCATGACGACGGTGAACCTCCTCCAGGCGTTCCCCGACGTCGCCGAGCACTACCGGCGCCGCTTCCGACATGTGCTCGTGGACGAGTACCAGGACACCAACCACGCGCAGTACGTTTTGGTGCGCGAGCTCGTCGGCCAGCCGGCGTACTTCGGTGGCGGGTCCGCGCCGGTGGAGTCGGAGGAGCCGGCGGCCGAGCCAGCGGCCGGGTCGGGTACCTGGGCCTCGGGCGCCGTCCCACCGGCGGAGCTGTGCGTGGTTGGCGACGCGGACCAGTCGATCTACGCCTTCCGCGGGGCGAACATCCGCAATATCGTGGAGTTCGAGGAGGACTTCCCGAACGCCGCGGTGATCCTGCTGGAACAGAACTACCGCTCCACCCAGACCATCCTCTCCGCCGCGAACGCGATGATCGCGCGTAACAACCAGCGCAAGGCCAAGCGGCTGTGGTCGGACGCCGGTGACGGTGAGAAGATCGTCGGATTCGCCGCCGACAACGAGCACGACGAGGCGGCCTTTGTCGCCGAGGAGGTCGACCGGCTCTCGGACGCGAAGCTCGCGCGGTCCGCCGACGTCGCGGTGTTCTACCGGACCAACGCCCAGAGCCGGGTGTTTGAGGAGATCTTTGTCCGGGTCGGGCTGCCCTACCGGGTGGTCGGCGGGGTGCGGTTCTACGAGCGCAAGGAGATCCGTGATCTCCTTGCCTACCTGCGGGTCCTCGTCAATCCCAGCGACACGGTGAACCTGCGTCGCATCCTGAACGTGCCCCGCCGCGGGATCGGCGAGCGGGCCGAGGCGGCCCTGGCGGGCTTCGCCGATGTCGAGCGGATCGGGTTCGCGCAGGCACTGGAGCGTGTCGACGAGGTGCCGGGGATCGCCGCGCGCTCGGCGAAGGCGGTGCGAGAGTTTACTGCGCTGCTCGCCGAGCTACGCACGGTGGCGGCCGACGACCCGGTGGCCGTGGTCGAGGCGGTGCTTGAACGCACCGGCTACCTGTCGGAACTCCTCGCCGAGGACACCGTCGAGTCCCAGGGCCGGGTGGAGAACCTGCAGGAACTGGTCGGAGTGGTCCAGGAGTTCACCCAGCGGCTGCCCGAGGGCACGCTCGCGGAGTTCCTCGAGCAGGTCTCGCTCGTCGCCGACGCGGACCAGGTTCCGACCGACGACGGTTCCGATGGTGTGGTCACCCTTATGACGCTGCACAGCGCCAAGGGCCTCGAGTTCCCCGTCGTCTTCCTCACCGGTCTCGAGGACGGCGTCTTCCCGCACCTACGGACCTTGGGAGATCCCACCCAGCTCGAGGAGGAACGCCGGCTCGCCTATGTGGGCGTCACCCGGGCCCGGACCCGGCTCTACCTGACCCGCGCGGTGATGCGCAGCGCCTGGGGCCAACCGGCCTACAACCCGCCGTCGCGCTTCCTTGGCGAGGTGCCGGACACGCTGGTTGACTGGCGTCGGCTGGCCGATCCCCCGCCGGCGCCCGCGGGGACGTCCTGGGGCTCGTCTGGCGGGTTTGGGCTGGGCGGGACCCGCCGGGGCGCCGCCGACGCCCCGGCGGCGCGTAAACCGCTACCGAACTCGCCGTTCTCGGGCCGCGCGCGGCCGGCCGCGCGGGCCGTCCTGGAACTGCGCCAAGGCGACCGGGTGACCCATGACAGTTTCGGTCTCGGGGTTGTCGTCGCCACCGGCGGGGTCGGTGACTCCGCCGAGGCGACCATCGACTTCGGCGAGAACGCCGGCACGAAGCGCCTGCTCCTGCGGTACGCCCCCGTCGAGAAGCTCTGACGGTCCCGAGGGTCCCGACGGTCCGGGCCGCCGGGACCGTTCCGCTCGGGGGACCGGTCCCGGCCGGTCCGCCGCCCCGGCGAGGCAGCTCGCGACCAGGTGGGCAACCTTGCCGCTGAACGCCAGGGAATGATGCCCGAGGCCCGGCACGGTGTGATTTTCGATGTCGAGATCGGGATGGTCGAGCGCCGCCTCGGCGGGCCGCACCACGCTGTCCAGCCCGGCGCCGATCGCGACGAACCGGGTCCGGCAGCCGGGGGCGGGTGCGGCGAGTTCGCGTAGGAGCGCCGATCCCGGCCGTAGCTGGGTGACGAGCCGGTACGGCACCGACCGGGGGACAAGCCCGGCGAGACGGGTGCCGGAATGAGGCGTCGCGAGAGTGATCAGCGTGTCCACGTACTGATCGCCCCCGAGTTGCTGCACGTAGTAACGGGCCACCAGCCCGCCGAGTGAATGGGCGACGATGTGCACGCGCTGCCTGCCGCTGTCCGCCATGGCGGCGTGCACGGACGCGGCGAGTCGGAGCGCCGCGTCCTGCACTGTCGGTACGAGCAGCGGCAGCTCCACCGTGCGCACCCGGCGGAAACCGCGGCGGCGCAGCGACCGGCCCAACCGGGTGAACACGGACCGGTTGTCGATCAGGCCGTGGATCAGCAGGATCGGGGTGCCTGCCGCGTCGGGAGCGTTGACCAGCAGGCTGCGGTGCAGGGGGGAGAGGGCGCTCAGCGAGTAGGGCTCGTGCTCGCGCGGGCGCTGCCGGCGCAGCGCACTCGCCGGGTAGAGGGCGAGGTGGGTGGCGATCCAGGCCGCTTCCACGGCGAGCCCGCGGGCGTTCACCGGGGTCGTGCGCAGGCCGAGGAGGACCGACCGCCCTGGAGCGGCGACGATGTCTGCGGCCACGGCCCGCCTCAGGCGGGCCGTGGCCGCAGCCAACGATGGCAGTATCTGCTCGCCGATGGCCCGCTCGCCTTCCCTCGCCGTACCATCCGGGCCGCCAGCCGTGGTGCTCGCCCCCAGGTCGGCAGATATCCCGGTGACCAAGTAAAGACCGGAGAGAGATACTACAGACTGTTAGGTAGCCCTGTCGACCATCGAGCCTGCCGCCGGCGCAGCCGATCGCCCTGGTCCTCCCGGCTCAGGGATGCGAGCAGCGATGCAGCGTCGCGCGCCGTCTCGGCCGCGGTGGTGGCGGACAGGAGCCGATCGGCGAATCCCAGCGCGTTTAGGTCGGTCGGCCGTAGCCCGGAGACGTTTGCGGCCCGCTCGACCGGTACCCGCAGCGTGACGGCGGTGCCCTCCGGGGAGAGCGCGGTGAAGTAACTGTCCGGGGTCATGGCCACGATGTCGGTGACCGCCGCGGCGAGAGCCCCGCCGGAGCCGCCCTCACCCAACACGATCGACAGCGTCGGCGAGGGGCAGGCCAACACCGCGGCCATCGCGTCCCCGATCGCCGCCGCGATGCCCGCGGCCTCGGCGTCCGCGTCGTTCGCCGCGCCGGGCGTGTCGACCAGGGTCACGAGACCGATCCCCAGCTTCCCCGCGAGCCGGGCGGCGCGGACCAACAACCGGTACCCGGCCGGCCCCGGGGCGTCGCCGCGACGGGCCCCGACAGCTACAACCACCGCACGCATCGGCCCTCCCCGC
>NZ_CDXDOR010000019.1:0-4628 GCF_978021225.1 Frankia sp. CeTa3Moorea
GGTCGGGAAGTACCGGTAGGCGACGCCGACAGGTGGTCCGGCCGGGCGGCGCGCAGCGCCTCGGCGGTCTCCGTGGCCAGCCGGATCGCGTTGTCGCGCGCGGAGGTCATCCGATATCCCGAGAAGATCGACTCCAGGGCGGCCGCGAGCAGTGGAACTGCCTGGCGCAGTGGCTCGTCGCGGTGCAGTGGTCCTTCCCGCTGCAGTGGCTCGTCGCGGATCTGTGCGGGCGAAGGAACCCGCAATGCGGCGAGTTCGTCCGCGAGGGCGGAGATCGTTCCTTCGACTTGGCGCTGCTCCTCGGCGACCGCGTTGGAGATTTCGTCGATCATCCGGCTAGGCGGCTCCTCCTCCCGCAGCCGGCCCAGAATGACGCCGACGATCTCCTTGTGTAACCGTTCCCGGGGCCCGGGGTCCGCTGCCCGGGCCGCTGGCACGAGCCCGCCGCCCGGGCCGGCGACGGGGCCGGCCAGCAGCCCCGCGACCCGGCGCAGCTGACCGCGTAGCCGCTCCGCACTCGCCAGGTCCGCCGGCAGACCGACCGGTTCGATGATGGCGGTGAAAAGACGGCGCACGGGGTCCGCGGCCGTGCCCTGTTCGGCGGAGCTTGACCAGTTCGAAGCCCGCAGGCGTTCGTACCGTTCGCGGAGGTGTTCGCGGACGGCGAGCGCTCCGGCGCCTGCCGTCGCTGCCGGGGCCGGAGCGCCCGGCGTTGCCGGGGCCGTCGAGCGTCCCAGGCCGACGGCATCGGTCGTGGTCGAGAGGGGTGCC
The DNA here is from genome assembly GCF_978021225.1 of Frankia sp. CeTa3Moorea. NCBI lineage: Bacteria > Bacillati > Actinomycetota > Actinomycetes > Frankiales > Frankiaceae > Frankia > Frankia sp. CeTa3Moorea. The sequence continues at coordinate 772 of NZ_CDXDOR010000019.1, forward strand.
GGATCCGGGGGACCCGACGTACCCGAACCACTCGCGGTACCCGAACCACTCGCGGTACCCGAACCACTCGCGGTACCCGGGACGCCCGTACGCGGAGCACCCGCGGTATCCGCGAGGGCGGCCAGGTCGCCGCCGGGCGGCGGCGCGGCGGTCCTCCCGACCCCGTTCTCCACCACCCGCCGGCACCAGGGTTCCGGCCGGCCCGGATCGAACATCTCGTCACCGACCAGGGCCAGCAGGTCGCCGATTCCCCGCATCCCACCGCGGCCGTAAAGGTCCACGAGCAGCCGGGCGGCGGTGGCCATGATCGGTGGAGCGTCCGGCCCGCCCCGCGGATCCACGTGGATCGCGGCGGGCTCCCCGTTGCCGGCACACTCCGGTTCGAACGGGACGAACAGGAACCGCGGGCCCGGCTCGTCGGTGTGCCGCGCGCCCGAGGGGACGGCGCCCGAGGGGACGGCGGTCGCATGCGTGGAGAAGGTCAGCCGGTAGGGCAGAACACCTTCGAGGATCTCCACCAGGGCCCACATCAGCGTGAGCGCCTCATCCGAACCGGTGTGGGCCACCACGAAGGGACGCTCGGCCCGCGACCATGCCAGTACCGCCGCGATGAGCGTGACGAGCCGATCGCGCCGCACCCCCGCGCGCGCCGACTGGCGCAGGGCCCGCTCGCCCGTCCGTCGGCGTGCGGTGAGGTCGCGCAGGTGCAGGGGAGCCAGCCGCGGGACGGCGCGGGAGCTACCCACCACGATCCCACCCGCCGCGTACAACGCGAGCCCCACCCGTTCGGTCAGATAGTCCGCCCGGCCGATCAGGATGTGGGCACGCAGCCGGGCCCGGCTCTCGCCGCCGCGTTCCGGGATCCGGATTCGGTGCACGAGCGCCGCTTCCGGGATGCGGCGCGGATCCCTCGCCGTGAGATGGTCCGGCGTCTCGGGATGATCCGGAGACCGGATGATGTAGGTGAGCGCCGACGGTGGGTGGGGGACCCGGCTCTCGTCGAGCTCGACCTCGCCGGCGAGAAGCCCGCTCCAGGACCTGGTCACCGTGGAGCCCAGGGAGCTTGCCGCCGGGAGGTGACTCTCGCCGCCCGTCCTGCTCCGGCGCGACCAGGAATAGATCATCTGGTCGAGCCGCGTCGCCTCCGCTGCCCAGCCGGACCGTGCCCTCGGCGTCCCCAGGTGATCGATCACGGTAGACACCCGTTCCGCCGGGCCCGACGGCGTCGCTGAACACGCCAGCCGCGACAAGCGCCGAGGACGACGGATCCGGCGGCGACGCCTTCCCGGGTGTCTTCAAATCCGCTCGCACCCGCCGGTGATACTTCCTTCCGGGGGCCGTAATGCCGGGCCGCGTAATGTTGGTCCCGCACGAAAGTCCTGGTCCTAGCGGGTGGGCATGAGGACAGGAGCCCCCTGGCCGCTCGCTGCTTCTCAGCCAATGCTCGCCCCCCAGACGGCGGTCCCTCAGCCGGGCATTGATCGTGCTGTCCCGGTGAATTATGGCGTGCTGGCGGAAAAATATTCCTGGCGCCCGGTAGACGTCCAGAGGAGTCCTGAAAAATCGGCCTTGCGATCGCTGTCGGCCCGTCGGTTGCGATCCTTCCGCGGGGTGTGCCGTCGCTCCCGCCCGAGGAAGGATCGCAACCGGGCCCAAGTCGTACCCCCGACGAAGTTCTGTAGTGCCCGCTGCCGTACCGCCGGTATATGTGTGCGCGGGGAACTTCCGCGGTCGTCCTTTTGTCGCATGGTGGGTCGCTGTTGTAGACAAGGTGTTGACGTGATGTTATTCGGCTTGTTCATCGCCCCGGATGTGCCCGCCGCCGCAGGGCGCGGTTTGTTCGCGGAATTGGTGGGATCCATCGAGCTGATCGGTGCGGGGGCGGTGGTTCCGGCGCCAATAATCCGACGGATCTCACGGCGAGTGACGCTATCCGGGGGAGGCGGATCTGACGTTGAATACCGTCACACGATGCGATCGGTGAACGGTCTTCGGCCGAGATCGAGGTTGTCATGGCCGTGGCGCGATTCCTGAGCTCCCGGTAGTGCGGGGGAGAACACCTCGGGGACACACATACATCTCGCTGGAAGGGCGATCAGAACCGGCCCGCTTCGTACCGTCCGACGGCTTCTCGGTCGGGTGGCCGGTCAGGTGGTGGGCACGGCCGCGTCGGCGCGTGGCCGGACGAGGGTGAACCGGTCGAACGGGACCGGCGTCGGTGCACTGGAGTCGTACACGGTCACCCGGATGCTCGTCGAGCCGCCCGGTTCACCTGGATCCACCTCGAAAGCCGCGAAGGCGTATGGATGCTCCGGTGCCCGGAAGGCGAGCCAGGGCGCCTCCTCCCTCGCCCGGGCCGATCGGCGATGCCACCCGCCGGGATCCTGTTCGTGCACGCCGACGATGACCCAGCAGGCGGGTGGATCGAACAGTGCGTGCGCGGACGGCGACGATGATCCTCCGGTCCCCACGAGCAGGTGGACGGTGCCCGCCGAGGTGTCGAGCAGGTCACCGGCCCCGCCGACAGCCGCGGCGCCCGCTCCGTCAGCGGTCTTCCGGGCGGGCGTCGTCGCATCGGGGACCGGGCGGGGAGTCCGGGTCGCGCTGTCCGGCACGACCCCGCGCAGCGGATGAGTGCGCTCGTAGTGGTGCTCGTGGCCGCAGAGCACCAGATCCACCTCGTAGGTGTCGAACAACGGCAGCCATTCCTCCCGGATACCGAGGTCGGCGCCGTTGTGCTCCGCCGCGGTCGATACCGCGGCGTGGTGCATGCCGACGACGATCCAGTCGATGCCGGGATCGGCGCGGGCCTGTTTGAGGGTCCGCTCCAACCAGGAGGTCTGCCGGCCGGCGGTGTACCCATGGAGGTAGACCCGCCCGCTGTCCTGATAGCAGACGTCGGCGGCGCTGAGCATGACGAACCGCACGCCGCCGACGGTGAACGCGTACCAGAGCCCGGCGAGGTAGGCCTCCTCGTCGTGCTGGGGAAGGGCGAAGTAGGCCTGGTAGGCGGCTAGCCCCAGCGCTCCGTTGCCCCGCTCGGTCTCATGGTTGCCGTTGCAGGGCATCCACGGCCGGAACCGGGCGGAGGAGCTGATCATCGTGAACCAGTCGAACCAGGCGCGAACCGGATCTGTGCGCTGGTTGGCGTACGACAGGTCGCCGTTCGCGAGGTTGAACAGCGGCGCGAGGCGTTCCACCCCGGCCACCACGTGGCGTGACGCGGCCGAGCCGTACGGGTCATGCGGCTCGTCGGTGCCCTGGTCGCCGAAGCAGGTGAAGCTGAAGGCGGCCCGGTGCCGTGGAGCCGTGCGGAACGACCCGTGGGCCAGGCCCCAGCGCCCGTCATGACCCACGTCATAGCGGTAGCCGGTAGCCGGCAGGAGGCCGGACAGGTGCGCATGGTGGGCGAAGACCACCTCGTTCGTCAGGGCGTCCGTGTAGGAACGGGTGAGCGCGGTCACCGAGTCGGTAGACCCGCCATCCGCCGGGCCGAACCGTACCTGGGGCCGTGGGACGGCAGTTCGGGTCAGCCACGAGACGACCATGGACGTGGCGGGATCAGAGCCGAAGGTCAGGTGAACGCCAAGCGCGACGTCGGGACTACCAGTCACCAGCGGAGCTCTCCGTTCGCCGAACCAGCAGTCCGAACCATCCTCGGGGCGATGAAGTTGTGCCTGTGCTGTGCCGGCAACCGGACCCGATCTCGCCAGGTGCCCCGGCTGGCAAGGTGGTTATCCGGTGGCTGACATTTTCCCATATTCCGTTACCGGTCGCCGACTGAGCGGTGTGACCGAGCGATGTGTGAGAGAACGAACGTGTTCCAGCTCTGGAGCGACCAGCCCGGATACGCGGCC
>NZ_CDXDOR010000019.1:4709-5781 GCF_978021225.1 Frankia sp. CeTa3Moorea
ATCGCCGTCTGGCCATCACGCCCGGCTATCGCGTCCGGCCATTGCGAGGTCACCGGACCGGCCGCCTCCCGGGAGGCGGCCGGAACTTCCCGAGTGCCTACTCGCTGGACTTGGCCAGATCGACCGGCGGGGCATCGGGCACCTGGTTCGGCTTCACCTCGCCACGGAAGACGAACTTCGCCTCGTCACCATCGCCTTCGACGTCCCCGACGACGATCTCGCCCGGCTTGAGCGTGCCGTACAGGATCTTCTCGGACAGCACGTCCTCGATCTCCCGTTGGATCGTCCGGCGCAGTGGCCGGGCGCCCAGCACCGGGTCGTACCCCTTCTTCGCCAGCAGGGCCTTGGCGGCCGACGTCAGCTCGAGAGCCATGTCCTTGTTCTTGAGCTGGGCGTCCACCCGGGCCAGCATCAGATCGACGATCTGGATGATCTCGGCCTCGGACAGCTGGTGGAAGACGATGATGTCGTCGATCCGGTTGAGGAACTCGGGCCGGAAGTGCTGCTTGAGCTCGTCCTGAACCTTCGCCTTCATCCGCTCGTAGTCGACGGCGCCCTGACCGGTGGCGAACCCGATGCCGGGGCCCTTGGAGATGTCCCGGGTGCCCAGGTTCGACGTCATGATCAGAACGGTGTTCTTGAAGTCGACCAGCCGGCCCTGGGAGTCGGTCAGCCGACCGTCCTCCAGGATCTGCAGGAGGGTGTTGAAGACGTCGGGGTGCGCCTTCTCGACCTCGTCGAACAGGACCACCGAGAACGGCTTGCGCCGCACCCGCTCGGTGAGTTGGCCGCCCTCCTCGTAGCCGACGTAGCCGGGCGGGGAACCCACCAGCCGCGAGACGGTGTGCTTCTCCATGTACTCGGACATGTCGAGCTGGATGAGCGCGTCCTCGTCACCGAAGAGGAACTCGGCGAGCGTCTTGGACAGCTCCGTCTTACCGACACCGGACGGGCCGGCGAAGATGAACGAACCGCCGGGGCGCTTGGGGTCCTTCAGCCCGGCACGGGTGCGCCGGATCGCCTGGGAGACGGCCTTGATGGCCTGCTGCTGGCCGATGACGCGCTTGTGTAG
>NZ_CDXDOR010000019.1:6123-22768 GCF_978021225.1 Frankia sp. CeTa3Moorea
AGCTCGTCCTCCATGCGCAGCAGGCGCGCGGTCTCCTCCTCGGTGAGCTTGAAGACCGGGATGCCCGTCCAGATGGCGAGCACCTCGGCGATCTCCTCGTCGCCCACCTCGGCGACGACGTCCATGTCACCGGCCTTCCACTCCTTCTCCCGCTTCGCCTTCTCGGAGAGGAGGGTCTTCTCCTTGTCCCGCAGGGACGCGGCCTTCTCGAAGTCCTGCGCGTCGATCGCGGACTCCTTGTCCCGGCGGACGGTGGCGATGCGCTCGTCGAACTCGCGCAGGTCCGGCGGAGCGGTCATCCGACGGATGCGCATCCGCGAACCCGCCTCGTCGATCAGGTCGATCGCCTTGTCGGGCAGGAACCGGTCGGAGATGTAACGGTCGGCCAGGGAGGCGGCCGCCACCAGCGCGGCATCGGTGATCGATACCCGGTGATGAGCCTCGTACCGGTCCCGCAGCCCCTTGAGGATCTCGATCGTGTGCGCCACTGACGGCTCCGCGACCTGGATCGGCTGGAACCGCCGCTCGAGAGCGGCGTCCTTCTCCAAGTGCTTGCGGTACTCGTCGAGCGTAGTCGCGCCGATGGTCTGCAGCTCACCGCGGGCGAGCATGGGCTTGAGGATCGACGCCGCGTCGATGGCACCCTCGGCCGCGCCCGCGCCGACCAGTGTGTGCAGCTCGTCGATGAACAGGATGATGTCGCCGCGGGTCCGGATCTCCTTGAGGACCTTCTTCAGCCGCTCCTCGAAGTCACCGCGGTAGCGGGAACCGGCGACCAGAGCGCCGAGGTCGAGGGTGTAGAGCTGCTTGTCCTTCAGGGTCTCGGGCACCTCGCCCTTGATGATCGCCTGCGCCAGTCCCTCGACCACGGCGGTCTTGCCGACGCCGGGTTCACCGATCAGGACCGGGTTGTTCTTGGTCCGGCGTGACAGCACCTGCATGACGCGCTCGATCTCCTTCTCGCGCCCGATGACCGGGTCGAGCTTGGACTCGCGCGCCGCCGCGGTGAGGTTGCGGCCGAACTGGTCCAGCACCAGGGAGGTGGACGGGGTCCCCTCGGCGGGCGCGCCGGACGTGGCGGTCTCGCCCTTGCCCTGGTAACCGGACAGCAGCTGGATGACCTGCTGGCGCACCCGGTTGAGGTCCGCACCCAGCTTGACGAGCACCTGAGCGGCGACGCCCTCGCCCTCGCGGATCAGGCCCAACAGGATGTGCTCGGTGCCGATGTAGTTGTGACCGAGCTGCAGCGCCTCCCGAAGCGACAGCTCCAGGACCTTCTTCGCGCGCGGCGTGAACGGGATGTGCCCGCTCGGTGCCTGCTGCCCCTGGCCGATGATCTCTTCGACCTGTGACCGCACACCCTCAAGGGAGATGCCGAGGGACTCGAGGGCCTTGGCGGCGACGCCCTCGCCCTCGTGGATCAGGCCGAGCAGGATGTGCTCGGTCCCGATGTAGTTGTGGTTGAGCATCCTGGCCTCTTCTTGGGCCAGGACGACGACCCGACGTGCCCGGTCGGTGAATCTCTCGAACATGTGCGCTCCTTCGAGCTGCGACCGACCACACGACAGCCGGTATCCGCATGCTAGCTCCGCCGAGGCATGTCCTCACGCATCGAACAGAAACCTACCCGCCGGCACCGTCCACATCGTCGTGGGCGGCGGACCGGCGCAAGTACCGGTCCGACCAGCGGAGACGTCTAAGGCAACCGTGGCCGACCAGCCATGACTCCGTCACGTCGTTCCGCCAAGAGCAGAACGACGCCGCCCGCTTCGCGACGTCTCCGGTCGGGCGTACGGTGCGGCGGTACGCGCCAAGCGGTGCGTCCCACCTCGGTGAGCCTCCTCACCGATGCTACCGACGGTAGTGGATGAGGAGGTGCATCTCGTTGTGATTCAACTCACATGTATATCGTTTTGCGTTGTCAATGTTACTCATTGTCGCAGCCCTGGGGAGTTTCAGCGACAGATCTTGCTTGCATCTTGTGAGTAACTACTTTACGTGCGCATACTCGGGCTGTGCTTCGGGTGATTCTCAGACCGCAAGTCCTCCGTTGCCCTGCGTGTCGACCCAGGCGCGCAGCCGTTCCTCGCGATCCTGGTCACCGGTAAAGGGACACGAGGTGCAGTAGTCGTCACCAAGCCGGTAGGCCAGGCAGCACGACCCACGGCGTATGCCGGTGTACCGCCGGCCGTGGTGGACGAACTCGTGCCAACGGGGCCGGGCCCGCATGGTGGGAGTAGCCCGGGAGAAGAAGGCGTCGGCCTCCACTCGGCCGAGGTGGGGATCGCCGGTCGCGCGCTCGGTCAGCAGGAAGGCGCGGGCGCACTGCGCGGCCACCGCCCCCCACAGCGCCGGAAGGCCGAGCCGGACCCGTCCCCGCAGCTCCTCGACGAACGGTTGGAGATGCGCGAGCACCTCCTCGACCAGGCGACTGCGCAACGCGGCGACGTCCCCGACCACGTCCCCGACCACGCCGATCCGGGCATTCACCCCGTCTCCGGCGGTGACGCCCCCCGCGATCGGGTCATCCGCCAGGACGGTCATGGCCGGCCGGTGGAACGCGGTCTGGTCGAACCAGCCGCCGTCGAGGGCGCGTAGGGACATCGTTGCCGGGGTCAGGGCCGGCACCCGGTGCAGGAGGACGAAACAGGCGATGGCCGGGGCGGCGACGTTCGCCGAGTACCAGTTCGCCAGGTAGCTCGCGGCGACCTCCGGGCTGGCGCCGTGCGCGGCGCCCACCCGGGCCAGCGCCTCGGCCACGCCTGCTGGTCCGGTCAGGAAGGCACAGTCGGCCCAGCCCGGGCCGTCCGGCATCCCGAACTGCACACCGCGCGGCTCCAGCACCTCGGCGAGGTCCCGCAGGCTTGCCTCGAACGGCGGTTCGGCGCACTGGACGGTACCCCCGGAGAGTTCCGGCGCCGTCCCCTCGGGGACTACTTCCCTGGAAGGCGCCGCCGGGGACGCCGCCGAGCCGGTGCGGCGTTCGTTCACCGACCGCTTCACTGCCGGGACCGGGAGGTGTGCCGCGGCTGGGCCGGGCGTAGCTGTGCCAGGGTGCAGGATCTCCCGCAGGGTGGCGTGAGCATGAGCATGACTTTAAGTAAGCCTAACTTCATGTCTGGCGTCAACTGGAGCCGCCATCAGTGCTATGCCCACGAGTCATCGGGCCGGCATCGTGGGGTGGGTCGACATCGCGCGGTTGCCGGGCTGGTCGGCCCGCGTCACCAGCTGTCCGTGGCGAGATGGCGCTGGACGGCCTCGGCGATGGCCTGCTGCCCGTGCATAGTGGGGTGCGCGCTCAGATCACGTGTCGGTCCGAACAGATTGACCGGAGCCACCCACGGGTCCGGTGTGCAGATTTCGTGACCGCGTAGCGCCCGATCCGTCGAGACGAACTCCACTCCCGCATCCGACGCGGATTTTCTGATGACCTGGTCGAGCTGTCTGTTCAGCCTCGTCAGCTGTCGACGTTCCCTGTTGGTCAGCCAGGTACAGATGTTGTTGAGCTGGTTGCCCGGAAATATGTAGGGATAGCCGACCACGATGATCCGCGAATGCGGGGCGGCGGCCTTCACCGCCGCGTAGTTGGCGCTCAGGACACCCGGAAGTTCCTTGGTGACAAGATCGCGCTCGCGGCGGTCATTGCCATCCCAGAAGCATCTCCACGCATAACAACTGAAGATGACCCTGCCGAATCCGGCATCGTTGCCGCCGATGGTGATGGTGACGACGTCTGGGGCCCGGCCCAGTGCACGTAGCTGGGCCAGCTGGGGTTTCTCGCCCTTGAACGACTCGTGTAGGGCGCCGGTGGTGGCTCCGGAACACGCGGCGAACAGCGAGACGGTGACCCCCGATCCCATACCGCCCAGCAGCCGTGGCCAGGCCTGGCCGCTCCGCCGGCACTGGGGGGCCAGCGAGTCGAAGGGAGGATTGCCCTCCCCCGAGGAGTAGGAGTCGCCCAGCACGGCCAGGGTACGGGGCTGCGGACCGGCCGAAGCCGGATCACCCCAACCGTACGTAATCGGAACCGCGGCGAACAGGAATGCTGCCATCGCGGTGACAAGAAAGGGATGAGTGAAGTATCCGCTGCCGGGATGTGACGATACGCCGGGCTGTGTTCCCGAGCTTCGGTCCCGCATGGCACGGAATCGTAACCGAGTCGCGGGAGGACGGTCCGTCGAACCCGGCGGCTGTCGCTCGGCAGAGTCGGTTGCCTAATCCGCTGGACCGGTCGCAGCCCCGGAGATGCGCGATCGTCGTAATTATCCTGGTCGCCGTAATGCAGCCCGAACGAGCCTGAACGAGCCCGGTCGGGATCGGATCAGATATTCTTCTCGAAGACGAGACGCAGGCCGATGAGTGTCAGATGGGGCTCGTGGCGGTCAAGGGTCTCACTTTCCTTGATGACCACGGACGCGAGACCCCCGGTGGCGATCGTCACCGCATCCGTCCCGAGCTCGGCCCGGATGCGGCGTACCAGGCCGTCCACCTGACCGGCGACGCCGTAGATCATGCCGGACTGGAGTGCCTCGACCGTGCTCTTGCCGATGACGGAACGTGGCGCGACCAGTTCCACCTTACGGAGCTGGGCCGCCCGGGACGCGAGTGCGTCCAGCGCGATCTCGATGCCCGGTGCGAAGATTCCGCCGATGAACTCGCCGCGTGCCGAGACGATGTCCAGGTTCGTCGAGGTGCCGAAGTCGACGACGATCGCCGGCCCGCCGTAGAGGTGGTGCGCGGCGAGCGTGTTCATGATGCGGTCCGCGCCGGCTTCCTTCGGATTGTCGATGAGGATGGGAACCCCGGTCCGCGTCCCCGGTTCGACGATGACGACCGGAATGTCGTGAAAGGCCCGGACCACCATCCGGCGCAGGGCTCGAAGCGCGGCGGGAACGGTCGAGCAGATCGAGACACCGGTGACCTTGTACTCGCCGAGCAGGCCGTGGTAGAGCAGCACCAGTTCGTCCGCGGTCGCCTGCGGGTCGGTGCGCACCCGCCAGGAGTCGGCGAGGTGTTCACCCTCGAACACGCCGACGACGGTGTTGGTGTTACCGACGTCGATGGCGAGCAGCATCAGGATTCCTCCACGATCAGACCCTCGATCGGTGGGCCCGCGGTGGCCGATCCCGGGCGATGATCGGGATCCAGGGCGAGATCGAGGCCGAGGTCGAGAGCGGGCGCCGAATGGGTCAGGGCGCCGACGGCGAGATAGTCGACGCCGACGGCTGCCACCGCCGCCGCCGTTCGCAGGGTCAGGCCGCCGCTCGCCTCGAGCCGCACCCCGGCCGGACGGGTGAGCTGGACCGCGGCCCGCAGGTCCGCCAGCGACATATTGTCGCAGAGGATGAGATCACATCCGGCATCGACGGCCTCCGCGACCTGGTCGACGGTGTCGCATTCGACCTCGACGGGCAGCCCGGGGAACCGGGCCTGCACCGCGGCGAACGCCGCCGCCACGCCACCCGCCGCGACCACGTGGTTGTCCTTGATCAGGGCTGCGTCCGTCAGCGACATGCGGTGGTTCACCCCGCCCCCGCAGCGCACCGCGTACTTCTCCAGCGCGCGCAGGCCGGGTAGCGTCTTGCGGGTGTCGCGGATCACCGCACCGGTGCCGGTGACCGCGTCGACCCAGGCCCGCGTCAGGGTGGCGATCCCGGACAGGTGGCACAGCAGGTTCAGCGCGGTGCGTTCGGCGGTGAGCAGGCCGCGGACCGGCCCGTTGACGTAGGCCACCGTGGTGCCCGGCGGGACAGGGTCGCCGTCGCGAGCGGTCAGGGTGACGGTCGCGGCCGGCCCGAGCAGGCTTTCGAAGACGGCGGCGGCGACCGGCAGGCCGGCGACGACGCCCGCGGCCCGCGAGACGATGGCGCCGTGCCCGACGAGGGCGGGGTCGACCGTCGCCTCGGAGGTCGCGTCGACCGCGCCGATCTGGCCGGTCACCTCGTTCTCCTCCCAGACCGGGAGGTCCTCCACGAGCGCGCGGCCGACCAGGGCCACCACCCCGTCCGGGTCGAGGCCGGCCGAGGCGAGGGCACTGCGGGTGGCGGGCGAGAGCCGTCCGCCGGGCACGCCGGCGGAACCGGAACCGCTCACCGCGAGCCGCGCATGGGCTCGACGTCCACGATCAGTTCCCCTTCTGGATCGAGCCGGGTGAGGATCCGGCCGAGCCAGTGTTCGTCGTCCCGCTCACCGAAGTCCTCCCGCCAATGGGACCCGCGGGTCTCCGTCCGGATGGCGGCGGCGGCGGCGAGGGCCGTCGCAACCGTGCGCAGGTTGGTCATCTCCCAGGCCGGCGGCCCGGCCGTGACCGTCGCCCCGCTGACCCGCAGGTCCCCGAGACCGGCCAGTACCTTCGCCGTCGCCCGCAGGCTGTCCGCGCTGCGCAGCACCCCGGCACCGTCGGTCATCGCGCGCGCGAGCTCCGCGCGTTCGGCGGGGTCGGTCAGACCACTGCCGCGACCGACCACCGGCGCGGCGGGGATGGCGGCGCCGCGCTGGCCGCCGTGCCGGCCGCCGGGCGCGGTGCCGGCCAGGTGCTCCGCGATGCGCGCGGCGAAGACCAGCCCCTCCAGCAGGCTGTTCGACGCGAGCCGGTTGGCGCCGTGCACCCCTGTGCAGGCCACCTCCCCGCAGGCGTACAGGCCGGCCACGCTCGTGCGGCCCCACAGGTCCGTGCGCACTCCGCCGCTGGCGTAGTGGGCGGCCGGCGCGACGGGGATCGGCCTGGCGACCGGATCGATGCCGGCGGACCGGCAGCGCGCGGTGATCGAGGGGAACCGCCGCTCGATGGTCGCCGCGCCCAGCCTCCGGGCGTCCAGGAACAGGTGATCGACCCCCTGGGCCGCCATGACCCGCGACATCTGCTTGGCGACGACGTCGCGCGGCGCGAGGTCGGCCAGCCGGTGGACGCCCGCCATCACCCGCTCGCCGGCCGCGTCGACGAGAACGGCACCCTCCCCCCGCATGGCCTCGCTGACCAGCGGCTGCTGGCCCCCGAGCAGTTCGGCGACGGCGCCCGGCCTGGACGGGGGCAGCCACAGGGCGGTCGGGTGGAACTGGACGAACTCCAGGTCCGCGACGACGGCGCCCGCGCGCAGAGCCAGCGCCACCCCGTCCCCGGTGGAGACGCCGGGATTGGTCGTCGACGCGAAGATCTGCCCCATCCCGCCGGTCGCCAGGACCACCGCGCCCGCCGTCACCGCGCCGACGCCGTCCCGGCTGCCCTCCCCCAGCACGTGCAGGGTGGCGCCGGCGGCCCGACCGTCGGAGTCGAGCAGCAGGTCGAGGACCAGTGCGTGTTCGATGACCTCGACGCTCTCATCCGCCCGGACGGCGGTGATCAGGGCGCGTTCCACCTCCAGGCCGGTGGCGTCCCCACCCGCATGGATGATGCGGTTGCGTAGATGGCCGCCCTCCCGGGTGAGGGCGAACGAGCCGTCGGTGGTCCGATCGAACCGGGCGCCGAGCTCGGCGAGCTCACGTACCCGCGCCGGTCCGTCGCGGACCAGTACTCGGGCTGCGTCCTCGTCGCACAGCCCGACGCCGGCGACCAGGGTGTCGAAGAGATGATCTTCGGGCGAGTCCTCCGCGGCGAGCGCGGCGGCGATCCCACCCTGCGCCCACCGGGTCGACCCGGCGTCGAGGCGTGCCTTGGTCACCAGCAGCACCCGGGCGGCGGGCAGCGCCCGGCGCAGGTGCAGGACCGTCGTGAGCCCGGCGATGCCCGAACCGATGACGACGACGTCCGCGGCGCGCAGCCATCCCGGGCGGGGCGCGCCGAGCCGGCAAGGTAGCACGGTCACTGCGTAGCCACGGCCGATCGGACCGCCGCCGCGGCCGCAGGTACCGGGATGTCGACCGGGATGTCGCCACGCAGGCTCGACGGGTCGCCGGGGAGCGGTTCGGCCGGGTCGTCGCCGTGCCCGATGATCCGGTTTGCCGCGTCGACGAACAGCACCTTCGGGACGTGCCGGCGTGCCTCGGCGTCGTCCATGAGCCCGTACGCAATGATGATCACCAGATCGCCCGGCTGGACCAGGCGCGCCGCGGCACCGTTGATACCGATGATCCCGCTTCCCGCCGGTCCCGCGATGGCGTACGTCTCCAGCCGGGCGCCGTTGTTGATGTCGACGATCGTGACCTGCTCGCCGGGCAGCAGGTCGGCGGCGGCCAGCAGGTTCGCGTCGATCGTCACGGAGCCCACATAGTGCAGATCGGCCTGGGTGACCGTGGCGCGGTGGATCTTGGCGGTGAGCATGGTGCGCAACACGGTCAGGCTCCCGGGTGATCGCGGTCGGCGGGACGGTCCGGTCGGGGGGTGAGGGCGGGAGACCCGGCGGATGCCGGAGACCCAGTGGGGGCCGGCGCCGGGGATTCCGGAGGCAGGACGAGGTCGATGTTGTCGATCAGGCGGGTGGTGCCCACCCGGGCAGCGACGAGCAGCAGGGCGGGACCGCTCCGGACCGGACGCAGATCGTCGGGGCTGGCCAGGGCGAGGTAGTCCACGTCCACCCCGTCCGCGGCGGCCAGAACCTCCCGCGCGGTCGCGAGCGCGGCGTCCTGCCCGCCCGCCTGGGCCCGGGCCCCGGCGGCGAGCGCCCGGGACAGGGCGAGCGCGCTGCGCCGCTGCTCGGGGGTCAGATAGACGTTCCGGCTCGACATCGCGAGGCCGTCGGGCTCGCGCACGGTCTCCACACCGATCACGGTGACGTCGAAGGCGAGGTCCGCGACCATCCGGCGGATGCAGACCAGCTGCTGGGCGTCCTTGCGCCCGAAGAACGCCAGGTCCGGACGGACCAGGTGGAGCATGGTCCCCACCAGGGTCAGCATCCCATCGAAATGGCCCGGACGGGCGGCGCCTTCGAGCAGCTCACCGAGCGGCCCGGCCTGCAAGCGGACGAGCGGCGGCGAGTCGTGGATCATCCGGGGGGCGAAGACGAGGTCGACTCCCTCCCGCGCGCACACGTCGAGATCGGCGGCCAGGGTGCGCGGATACCGGTCGAGATCCTCACCCGCGCCGAATTGCAGCGGATTAACGTAGATCGTGGCAACCACCTGGTCCGCCTGGGCCCGGGCGGCGCGCAGCAGCGAGGCGTGGCCCTCGTGCAGCGCTCCCATTGTCATGACGACGGCCCTGGTCGGGCGCGCGTGGGTCGGGCGCGTGTGCCCGGCTGCCGCCCGCGCGGGCGCGTCGTCCGGCGCAGGCAGACCGGCCTCACTCTGCCGGGCGATGGTGGCCTGCCGGTCGAGCGCGGCGAGCGCGGCGCGCAGCTCGGCCCGGTCTCTGGCCAGGACGGGACTGCCCGAGCCGGGGAGCGTGCTGGGCCGGACGGAGGGGGCAATGCTCCTAGCGGAGGGGACCGTGGCGGTGGCCGCCTGATCGCGGGATCCCGTCGATGGGCGGTCGGGCGTGGTGGAGAAAACAGCAGTCATAATCCGTTCCAGTCCTCGGATGGGGTACCGGACGTCGTTGGCAACTGTAACTCGGCTGCAATGGTTGTTGCCCTCCCCTGTGAGCTGGGCTTCGTTCGGGTGATCGTCCCGAACGAAGCCCTCTGCTCACTCCGGAAGGTGCAATTTGTTGCTTTGTGGCGTTATATGATACTTCGCTGGGGCTGCGAGCCCACCGGAGTTCAGGCCCCGGTGTGCGCGGGCTCGGCCCGCTCAGGGGCCTCGGCCTCCTGGGGGGAAGAGGGCGTGGGGGCTCCTGGACGGGTGTGCTGCGCGACGTAGGTGCCGGCGGCGATCGCCGCCGCGACCGGCCATTCGATGATCGAGGCCGCGGCGAGCCCGCCGAGCCCCAGGTAGTAGGCACCCTTGCCCAGCGACGGCCACTGCATGCTCGTACCTCGTCCAACCTCGAACCGCGACGTGAGCAGCGGTAGCCGGACCGTGAAGGTGTGTGTGCCCGGCGACCGCTCGGGGCCCGTGGGCGGGGCCGGCTGCTGCTGGTCCCGCTCAGGGGCAGAGGTGTCCGTGTCCTCCCGGTGCGGCTGTGGCCGTGCCCGTGGCGGAGTGTCCGTCTTCGTGGCCATGGCAGCTCACCTCTCTCGATATCTCGATCTCCTTCTAGGAGAGAACCTAAGATGAACTTATAGTATCCAGAAGATAACTTCTCGTGCTGTTCGCGGTGTGAGCGCGGTTAGGCGGTGGACAGGTAGTCCTTGAAGGAGATGCCGGTCAGTCGCTCGTAGGCCTCCACGTAACGGGCCTGGGTCGCCTCGACGACGTCCGCGGGCAGCTCCGGCCCTGGCGCGGTCCTGTCCCAGCCGGTACTCGTCAGATAGTCGCGGATGTACTGCTTGTCGAAGGACGGCTGGGAGGCTCCGGGCCGCCAGGTGTCCTCCGGCCAGAACCGGGACGAGTCCGGGGTCAGGACCTCGTCGGCGAGCCGCAGCGTGCCCTGGGCGTCATGACCGAACTCGAACTTGGTGTCAGCGAGCAGGATGCCGCGCTCGGCTGCGAGGACACTGGCCCGGCCGAAGATCTGCAGGGTCAGCCGCTCGAGCTCGGCGGCGAGCTCGGTGCCGATCCGGCCGGCCGCGTCGGCCCGACTGATGTTCTCGTCGTGCTCACCGATCGGCGCCTTCGTGGACGGCGTGTAGATCGGTGCCGGCAGCTTGCTGCCGTCCACCAGCCCGGTGGGCAGGGGATGCCCGCTGACCGCGCCGGTGCGCTGGTAGTCCTTCAGCCCGCTGCCGGTCAGATAACCACGGGCGACGCACTCGATCTGCACCATGTTCAGGCGTCGGCACAGCATCGACCGGCCGCGCAGCTGCTCCCTATACGGAGCGAGCTCGGCCGGGTACTCATCGGCGTTCGAACTGACGACGTGGGACGGGACCAGGTCGGCGAGCTGGTCGAACCACCACAGCGAAAGCCCGGTGAGAACGGCTCCCTTGTCGGGAATTTCGGTCGGTAGGACCACGTCGAACGCCGAGATGCGGTCGCTGGCGACCAGCAGCACGGCGTCGTCCCCGACCGCGAACAGCTCTCGGACCTTGCCCGAACCCAGGTGGGTGAGCCCGGCGAACTCCTCATGTGTCAGTGGCATACACCGACCGTACCCAGGGAGAACAACAGCACCCGCGGCGCGGGGGCGCGCGGGTCAGGTGAGGGCCGCCAAGGCGTCGAAGACCGGGCCGAGGCGCTTGGTGTAGCGCTCGGGCCGGCTCACCTCGTCGAGCCTGGCCTCGTCCAGGGCCAGGCCGCGGTCGCCGGCGTGCTTGCGCAGCGTCTCCCGGAACGGCACGCCGGTCTGCCAGGTCTCCATCGCCGCCGCCTGGGTGACGGCGTAGGCGTCCTCGCGGGACAGCCCCGTCTCGACGAGTTCGAGCAGCACCGCCGAGGTGTAGACCAGCCCGCCCGTGGCATCGAGGTTCGCCCGCATCCGTGCGGTGTCCACGACCAGCCCGGTGACCAGCCGGGTCGTCAGGTGCAGCAGGTAGTCGACGCCGGTGGCGGCGTCCGGCAGCGCGATGCGCTCGGTGGAGGAGTGGGAGATGTCGCGCTCGTGCCACAGCGGGACGCCCTCCAGCACCGGGACGTACTGCGCCCGGACGATCCGGGCGAGCCCGGCGATGCGCTCCGACATGATCGGGTTCTTCTTGTGGGGCATCGCGGAGGAGCCCTTCTGCCCGGAGCCGAACGGCTCGGACAGCTCCCGGACCTCCGTGCGCTGGCCGTGCCGGACCTCCAGGGCGACCGCCTCGCAGACGGTCGCGAGCCCGGCCAGCGCCGCGACCCAGGAGGCGATGCCGTCGCGCAGCACGACCTGGGTGGCCACCGGGGCCGCGGTGAGGCCCAGCTTGTCGGCCACATAGGCCTCGACGTCGGGGTCGATGTTGGAGTACGTCCCGACCGCGCCGGAGATCTTGGCGACGGCCACGTCCGCGCGGGCCGCGCGCAGCCGGTCGCGGCAGCGGGCGAGCCCGAACGCCAGGTCCGCGACGCGGTGCCCGAACACCGTCGGCTCGCCGTGGATGCCGTGCGTCCGGCCGACCCGCAGGGTGTTCCGGTGGGCTAGGCCGAGGTCGCGCAGCGCGGCGACGAGGGTGTCCGCCCGGGCGAGCAGCAGGTCGGTCGACTCGACCAGCTGCAGCGCGAGCGCCGTGTCGAGCAGGTCTGAGGAGGTCATGCCGAAGTGCGCGTAGGCGGCGGCGGACCGGGGTTCGGTGCGGTCGGCCCAAGCGGTCAGGAAGGCGATGACGTCATGCTGGGTGACGGCCTCCACCTCGGCAACGGCCTCGGGCGTCGGAGCGGGGGCGGCCCGGACCGGCTCGACGGAATCGGCGGGGATGCGGCCCGCGGCGGCGTGCGCCTCCATGACCAGCACCTCGACGCGACACCACAGCTCGTACTTGTGCGCCTCCGACCACACCCGGCCCATCTCCGCCAGGGTGTAACGGCCGATCATGACTGGCTGCCGGCCGCGGCCGCCGCGCTCAGCCCGTCCGCCGCGGCCTGCTCGAACTCGTCCTTGAACGCGGCCAGCTTCAGCCCCAGATCGGGATCGGCCAGCGCCAGGATCTGGATCGCCAGGATCGCCGCGTTCGTCGAGTTGTTCAGGCCCACGGTCGCGACCGGGACGCCCGGCGGCATCTGCACGATGGCGAGCAGCGAGTCCATGCCGTCCAGCGCCCCGCCGGAGATCGGCACGCCGATTACCGGCAGCGTGGTGAGGGCCGCGATGGTGCCGGGCAGCGCAGCGGCCAGGCCTGCCCCGGCGATGACCACCGAGATGTCGCGGGCCCGCAGCTGACCCACGTAGTCGGCGAGGGTGCGCGGCGCGCGGTGCGCCGACAGCGACACCTGCTCGTAGGGCACACCGAAGCGTTCCAGGGTGGCGCCGGCCTTGCTCATGGTCTGGGTGTCCGACGGTGATCCGAAGACGATCGCCACCTGGGGATGGCCTGGCCCGGGGGTGCTCTGCGACACGGTCTACTCCTTCTTTTTCTTTCTATGTCCTGCGGGATCCTCGCCGGACGCGACGTCCGCTCGACGGACGTCGGCCGCGTGGCGCATCCGGGACGGATCTCCGATGTCGGTGCGGTAATGGGCGCCGGGCAGCGAGATGCGACTGACAGCCTCGTAGGCCGATCCTCGCGCGGACTCCAGGTTGGAGCCGATGGCCGTAACGGACAGCACACGGCCGCCGGCCGAGACGACCCGGCCATCCGGCTCCCTCCGGGTACCGGCGTGCAGGACGTCGACGCCGGCCAGTGCACCGGCGGCGGCGAGCCCGCGGATCGGGTCGCCGAGCCTGGGTGCCGCCGGATAGCCGTGCGCGGCGACAACGACGCTGATCGCCGCGCCGGAGCGCCACACCGGTGCCCGCCGGCCGGAGAGCACGTCCGTCAACGGCGTCGTGAGCAGGGCGAGGATGGCCTGCACCTCGGGGTCACCGAAGCGCACGTTGAACTCCACCACCCGCGGGCCGCGGGTGGTCAGCGCGAGCCCGGCGTAGAGCAGGCCGGTGAACGGGGTGCCGCGCCGGGCCATCTCGGCCACTGTCGGCCGGATCACCGTGGCGACGATCTCCGCTGGCAGGCCGTGCGAGGCCCAGGGCAGCGGGGTGTACGCGCCCATCCCCCCGGTGTTCGGGCCGGTGTCGCCGTCGCCGACCCGTTTGTGGTCCTGCGCCGGCAGCAGCGGGAGGACCGCGCCGGACTCGGTCACCACGGCGAACAGGGAGACCTCGGGCCCGTCGAGGTACTCCTCGAGGACAACCCGGTCGTCCGGTCCGCGCAGGCTCGCGCGGACCGCGGCGACGGCCGCGTCGCGATCCTCGGTCACCGTGACGCCCTTGCCGGCGGCGAGCCCGTCGTACTTCACCACGTACGGCGGGCCGAAGACGTCCAGGTCGGCCAGGGCGGGCTCGATCTCGGCGTGGTCGCGAGAGGCCGCCGTGGGCACCCCGGCGGCGCGCATGACCTCCTTGGCGAACGCCTTGCTGCCCTCCAGCCGGGCCGCGGCCGCGCTCGGGCCGAAGACCGCGAGGCCGCGGGCGCGTAGCTCGTCGGCGGCCCCGGCTACCAACGGCATCTCCGGACCGATGACGGTGAGGTCCGCGCCGACCGCCTCAGCAAGGTCGGCGACGGCGTCCGGGTCGGCGACGGCGAGCGGGCGGGGCTCGGCGAGCTCGGCGGTCCCGGCGTTTCCGGGCGCGCAGATCAGCGAGCCGACCCGGGGATCGCGGGCGAGCGCCCGGCACAGCGCGTGTTCACGGCCGCCGGAGCCGACAACAAGAACCTTCATCAGTTCACCTCGCGACGCAAGCAGCGGCCCGGTGCGCGGCGGCGGATTCCCGGTAATGCCGGCGGACCGGGCCGCGTCGCCGCCACGGCCGTGCGCGGGGGACGTGGGGGTCGGTGGCGGCCGTCACCGGTTGTCCCCGGCGCCCGGCGCCGGGACGGAGATCCGGACCGGGCGCGGGTGCCGTCGCGAACCGGCGAACCCCGCCTGGGGCATCGCGTCGTCGCAGTTCGGTCGGGTCACAGTTCCACAGTAGCGGGTGTGCTGATCATCGTGCGCGTCGTGCCCGGTCGGTGCCGGTGACTCCCGGCCGGTCACCCGGGACGATCCGCGCTGAGCGGCTACAGCCCGACGCCCGACCGCCAGAGCAGGTGGGCCATGCCGTGCACCAGGTGCAGCGCGCAGCGGCGTGCGTCCACCTCGGCCATGCCCGCGACGATGGCGGCGGCGTCGACCGGCCAGACCCGGACCTCCCGGCCGAGCACGGTCAGCGGGGCGGGATCGTCGCGGCCCTCGAAGGCGCGCCCACCCGGTTCGACGAACAGGTGCAGCGACCGCCCTGCGGCCGGGAAGTTCTCGCAGCGCCAGTACAGCAGCGGCCACGCCTGCAGCCGTTCCCGCCGTCCCGGCCAACGCCGGCGGCGACCGGGGTCGACGGCCGTCTCGCCGGGGTCCGCCCGATCTGCCCGGGCTGCCGGGTCCGTGGCCGCCCGTGTCGCCCCGCCCTCGCTCAGGTCCAGCGCGGGCAGCGGCCGGCCGGCGCGGTACCGCGCCGGCGCGCGGTGCGGCGCGGTGCGGGCCGCCCGCACCGTGACCGGTGGTACCAGGTGTTCGGCCGCGCAGAAGTCCAGGAAGTCACGGATCTGGGCGTCGACGTGACTGGCGACGGCCGCGGCGCGTTCGAGCCGCTGTGCCTCGGCCCGCTTCGAGCTCCGGATGGCGTGGCTGCCCCGCAGCAGCACGTCGGTCAGTGTCTGCGGCAGAGCCTCGCCGGTGGGGGAGAACCCGACCGGCCAGGCGTCGGAGTCGGTCGGGTGTAGGTAACCGCGTCTCACGGCCGGTGGCCAACGGGCCGGTTGCGGGGCTTCGGCCGGTTCCGGCCGCGACAGCGGTGTCCGCCCGGGGATGGAAGGGTCGTCATCCGACGGCCGGGACCTGACAACGGCCACCGCCACCACCCCCGGACGTCATTGCTTTGCGTGACCGCCCAAGCGTCGATGGTAATGCTTCCGGCTGCAACCGGAACCGACCGGATCTTGGCCCGCGCCGGGCGGGATCAGACCAGGTCTTTTCGGACCAGTCTGTTCAGACCAGGTCATTGATGACGAGCGTCTGGTCCCGCCCGGGACCGACGCCGACCGCCGACACCGGGGCGCCGGAGAACTCCTCCAACGCCCTGATGTAGTCCTTCGCGGTGCCGGGCAGGTCGGCGAACGACCGGACGCCGGAGATGTCCTCGTGCCAGCCGGGCAGGTCGGTGTAGATCGGCTTGGCGTGGTGGAACTCGGTCTGGGTCATGGGCATCTCGTCGACCCGTTCGCCGCCGATGTCGTAGCCGACGCAGATGGGCACCCGGTCGAAGCCCGACAGGACGTCCAGCTTGGTGAGGAAAAGGTCGGTCAGGCCGTTGACCCGCACCGCGTAGCGGGCGATTACGGCGTCAAACCAGCCGGTGCGCCGTGCCCGGCCGGTTGTCACGCCGAACTCCCCGCCGATGCGGCGCAGCTCCTCTCCGACCTTGTCGTCCAGTTCAGTGGGGAAGGGGCCGGCGCCGACCCGGGTCGTGTAGGCCTTGATGATGCCGATCACCCGACTGATCCTCGTCGGGCCGATGCCGGCGCCGGTGGCCGCGTAGCCGGCGGTCGGGTTCGATGACGTGACGAACGGGTAGGTGCCGTGATCGACGTCGAGGAGAGTGCCCTGGGAGCCTTCGAGCAGCACGACCTTGCCCGCGCGCAGCGCCCGGTCGAGAATCAGGCCGGTGTCGGCGATGTGGGGTTGGAGGCGTTTCGCGTAGTCGGCGTACTCCTCGACCACCTCGTCTAGCTCGATCCGGCGCCGGTTGTAGACCTTGGCCAGGACCTGGTTCTTCTCCCGTAGCACCAGTTCGAGCTTCTTGTGGAAGATGCCCGGGTCGAGGAGATCCTGCACTCTGATGCCCGTACGGGCAACCTTGTCGCCGTAGGTGGGACCGATGCCGCGACCGGTGGTACCGATCCGCGCCTTGCCCAGGTAGCGCTCGATGACCCGGTCCAGCGCCCGGTGATGGGGCATGATCAGGTGGGCGTTCGCGCTGATCAGGAGCCGGGAGACGTCGATGCCGCGGGCGGTGAGCCCGTCCATCTCGGCCAGCAGCACGCCCGGGTCGATGACGACCCCGTTGCCGATCACG
>NZ_CDXDOR010000019.1:22793-52477 GCF_978021225.1 Frankia sp. CeTa3Moorea
CGGCTCGCAGCATGCCACTGGGAATCAGGTGGAGCGCGTAGCTCTCCGCCCCGATGACCACGGTGTGGCCGGCGTTGTTGCCACCCTGGTACCGGACGACGTAATCGACGGCGCCGCCCAAGAGGTCGGTCGCCTTTCCTTTTCCCTCGTCGCCCCACTGGGCACCGATGAGGACAAGAGCAGGCACCGGGCGAGGTTACTAGGGATGGCGGGGCCGTGGGGCCGGCTGCGGCGTCCTCGCTGGCCTCCACCACCGACGCGGCCTGATGAACTCACTGTCAGGTGAAGCCGAGCTCACTGGCGGCGACGGGATCGCTGTCAGTCAGGAACGTCCGGCAGCGGGTGGCCTCCTCGGCCTCCCCGATGGCCGCGGCCGCCCGGACGAGAGCGGCGAGTGAACGCAGGAACCCGCGGTTGGGTTCGTGTGACCAGGGGATCGGCCCGTTGCCCTTCCAGCCCGAGCGGCGCAGGGCGTCGAGGCCGCGGTGATAGCCCGTGCGGGCGTAGGCATAGGCCTCGACGGGTCGTCCGCCGGTGAGCGCGAGCTCGGCGAGCGCGGCCCAGGGCGCGCTGAACGCGGGCAGCCGGGCGGCGACGGCATCCGGCGGATCACCGGCGGCCAGCGCCTCGGTCGCGGCCGCGTCGGAGGGCAGGAGCGTCGGCGGCGGACCGGAGAGCAGGTTGGGTTTTCCCGAGGCGGACGGCGTCGTCATGAGTGCATCCTGCCCGACGACTGGCCGCACACGTCATGGAGGTCACCCCGGACGCGCCCGCCCTGCGCGCACGGTGACCGGGTCGGTCAGGCCCTGACGCTGACGTTCCACAGATTCTGGCCGACGACCCCGGGTTGACCGTCGTTCACCCGGGTGAGGTACGAGTACAGCGCGGCGATGCCCTGCGACTGCGGTCCGAACTTGCCGTCGACGGTGAGTACGAAGCCCTTCTGGCGCATTCTGTCCTGCCAGACGAAGGCCTCCGGGCGGACGTCGTCGCTGAGGGACGCGTCGAGGACCGTGCCCCTGAACGAGCCGTCCCCCATCTCCCGGCGAGCCCGGTCCAGCGTCATGGGGGGTTCCACCGGGGTGATGGCCTGCTGGATGACGTCGCCAGAGCCGCCCGGGACACTGGCCGGGCCGTTGTTGGTCAGGCCCATCTTGACCGAGCAGGACGGCCATGGCTGCCAGCCCCGCTGGTTGTAGAGCTTCGCGGCCGCCTCGTCCTGCGTGGCGGGCGACGCCTGGTACGGCCGGCCGGAGTACCCGAGCCCGTGCCAGGTCCGGTCGTCGAACTGGTAGGCACCGGAGAAGCCGTTGCCGGTGTTGATCGCGTAGTTGCCGCCGGACTCGCACTGGCGGAGCTTGGCGAAGTCATCGGCGGTGGCCGCGCCCGCCGGAGCCGCGGTGACCGCGAGGCCGCTGCCGACGATGGCCGTGACCGCGCCGGTGGTGCGCAGGATGCGACCGGCGGGCGATGGGGCCTGCGGTGCTCGATGTCTGCCGCCACGACGCCCAGAGGGCATGTTAGTCCAATCCCGTCGCCTGCGGGGTGAGCTGTCGGGTGCGGGCTGGGATGGCCCGGCCGGAGGATCCGACCCCGGGTGGCGAGTAGGAACCGCTCTCCACCATGGACCGGGATGCACCGGCTTTACCCCAAGGACGCCGCTTGCGGCGCCCGAAATGTGGGTCCCCCACTCCTGCCCGCTGCGGTTGATGTTCGTTCCGGCCGCTCGCACGGGGGCAGGACTCGGCGTCCGTCCGGGCGGCCTCGCCGACGAGGCGAGTGAGCGGCACTCTAGCGAGAACCGCTCATGGAGCGCAAACCGGGGTGGTCCGGAGTAACCAGTGAGGATCGCGCGAATCGTGCCACTTCCGTACAGGTTCCGCAGGTGGCTCGCTGGTCCTGCTGTTCCTCGCCGGCCTTGCCGAAGATCGGCTCTGCCGAAGAGCGGCCCTGCCGGAGGCCGGTCAGGGTGTGGTCCGGGTGATGTTGGTGGTGGGTTGCACGGGCCAGCCCGTACGGGCCGTCAACCGGAGATCGTCCGGAGGCCGGTCGGGCCGGCCCGTCGTCGAGGTGAGATCCCCTGACCGGTGTCGCCGGGGTGGGATGCCCGGTTGCCGCGGCGGTCGTCCCCCGTCGCGGGAGCGGAGTGAACAGATCAGCTGACGGAGCTGACGGAGCTGACGGAGTGAATGGATCAGCTGATAGAGCTGATAGAGCTGATAGAGAGGATCAGCTGAAGGTGGCCCGCCAGGTCGCCGGGCCGACGATGCCGTCGACGGCGAGTCCCTTGGCGGCCTGCAGGGCGCGGGCGACTGCGGCGGAGCGTGGTCCGTAACGGCCGTCGATCGTGATCGGATACCCCAGATGGTTGACGCGGGCCTGCCAGGCCCGCACGTCGTCGCGTACCTGCCTGGCCAGTGCGGTCGTCAGGTTACGGGTGAATACGGGGGTGCTCACGGAGATGGGGCTGACCGTCAGCTCACTGCGTTCCGCCGTGCGCGACGCCTGGCCCGAGGAGCTCGACGAGCCGCCCGCGAGCTGGTCGGCGCCCATCCCGCGGCCACAGGTCGGCCACTGGCCGAAGCCGGACCGCCGGGCGAGCTTGAGTGCGGCCTCGTCCTGGACAGCCGGGGGAGCCTGGTGCGGCAGACCGCTGTAGCCGAGGCCGTGCCAGGTGCTGGCGGAGAACTGGTAGGCGCCGTAGTACGCGTTGCCGGTGTTGATCGTGTAGTCACCGCCGGACTCGCACTGCCGCAGGCCCGTCCAGGTGGTGGCCGCACCGGCCGGCTGGTTGAGCGCGAAGGTGCCGCCCACCGCTGCCGCGAGTACGGGTGCGACCACGAGGGCCCGGGCCCGGCTGCGGGTACCGGCGCGGCATTGTCGGCCACTGATACGTGCGTCGGACATGTCTTGTGGTCCTTCCCCACGCCTGCGAGGTGAGCTGTCGGATTCGGGCTGGGAACTGCCCGGCCGTGCCAGGGATTCCCTGGAGACGGAAGCCGCACCGGAAACACCTTTCCGTGTGGTCGTCGCACATGGCTTCACCCCGAGAGCATCGAATCCTTTCGATACTCGGAGATGGGTCCCCCGTTCCTGCCGCCCGGTTCGAGAAATCGTCGGCCGGGGGCAGGATTCGGCGTGCCGCCCGACGAATGCCCGGCGTTGTTGCCGGGCACGGCGAAAACCATAACCACGCCACCCGGCGAGTCGCCAAGCATTGAATAGGGTGCGTGAAAAAGAGCACACTCGGCGCGCCTGCTTGAGCAGGGACCGACGGCCTGGTATCGCGCGTGCGCGCCCGCTCATCAACCTGGCGGTACGACGTGCGGAGGCATTTGTGCTTGGCCGATCATCCTGTTTGCCGATGGGCGACGATGAGCGGAGAGTCCCGTATCAGGCCAGATGTGTGACATGTCAACAAAGGTGTGACGGCCCTGCTACGAGATCGACGCGAGTGATCGGCCTGATACTACGCTTCGTCCGTTGAAGCCTGTTTTTGTGAGAAAAACAACGGAAATCGGGCGGTAGCTTGCAGCGTTGTGATTTTTGCACACGGCGGATTCGATCGAACACCGATTGTGAAAATTGCCTGTCGGGCCGCCACGGTGGACGAAGGGGTTCCGTGGGGCGGGGCGGTAGGTGAACGGTTACCGAAGACCCGGTGCGTGTCCGCTAATGTGGCCGAAACCTGCTGGTCGCCAGCGGAGGCGGCGTTACGCGAGGAGCGGGGTCCCTCGCCCGGTAAACAGTGGTCCCCCAGCCGTCGGAGCGACCGGGGAACCGTGGGGGCCGGCATAGTACGGGAAATCGGCGGGTCGTGCATCGGACCGGGGCGGGTCGGATGTCCGCCACGTGCCGGTCGTTCCGTCCGCCGGAAACGATGGAGAGTGTCGGGTCGAGGGGTCCGGAGAATGCCCTCGGACGAGCGGCGGCGGTTGCCCGGTTGCCCGTTTTCGCGGCCGGCGGCTATCTGTCCTCCTGCCCGCCTCCTGTCCGCCGGCCGGCGGTCCGGCCGGACGGTATCCGACGAACCGATCCCGCCAGCCGGCGTGCGCTCCTGGCCCGGACTATGCCCGCCCGAGGCTGGTGCCGGCGGAACGTAGGTCCTCACACGCCTGGGCGACGCGGGCCGCCATGCTGCTCTCCGCGAGCTTTCCGTAGGTACGCGGGTCGTATGCCTTCTTCACGCCGACCTCACCGTCCACCTTGAGAACGCCGTCATAGTTTTTGAACACGTGGTCCACGATGGGGCGGGTGAATGCGTACTGGGTGTCCGTGTCCACGTTCATCTTGACCACCCCGTAGTCGAGCGTCTCGCGGATTTCGGTGAGAGCCGACCCGCTACCGCCGTGAAAGACGAGGTTGAACGGCTTCGCGCCGGCTGGCAGCCCGAGCTTCCTGGCGACGTACTCCTGTCCTTCGTGCAGAATCGTCGGGCGTAGCTTGACGTTTCCGGGCTTGTACACACCGTGCACGTTGCCGAAGGTGGCGGCGAGCAGGTAGCGCCCCTTCGCGCCGGTGCCGAGCACCTCGGCCGTCCGCCACATGTCCTCCGGCGTCGTGTAGAGCTTCTCGTCGATCGCGCCGACGACGCCATCCTCCTCGCCGCCGACGACCCCGATCTCGACCTCGAGAACGATCTTCGCGGCGGCGGCATCCGCGAGTAGTTCCTCGGCGATCTTGAGGTTCTCCTCAAGGGGGACCGCCGAGCCGTCCCACATGTGCGACTGGAAGAGCGGCTCGCGCCCCTGGGCCACCCGATCCTTCGAGATCGCGATCAGGGGACGGATGTAGGTGTCAAGCTTGTCGGCCGGGCAGTGGTCGGTGTGCAGGGCGATGTTGACCGGATACGCCTCCGCGACATGGTGGGCGAACTCGGCCAGTGCCTCTGCGCCGAGGACCATGTTCTTCACCGTCGAGCCGGACAGGTACTCGGCACCGCCGGTGGACACCTGCACGATGCCGTCACTGCCGGCTTCGGTGAAGCCCCGCAGCGCGGCGTTCAGGGACTGCGACGAGGTCACGTTGATCGCGGGGTAGGCGAAGGACTGGGCCTTCGCCCGGTCGAGCATCTCGGCATATACGTCTGGCGTGGCGATGGGCATCGGTGGGGCTCCTTACGAACCTGTAGGGGCGCCGATCAGCCATGCACCCGCGGTGCAGGGCAGCCGGATCGGGCCGAAGCCCGCCGTGGACTCCTGATGGGCGAAGGGTATGACGCCTTGCCCCGTCCCGGGGTCGGATGCGGCTGACGTCGCCGACGCGGTGCCGGTCCGCGCGCCGGGCGCGGGGCGGGTGCCGACCAAGGGTCGGCACACTGGTCGAGTGGATGTCGGCAGCCTGTCCGGGATGACGCTGTACGTCGTCCTCTTCGCGGTCATCTTCGTCGAGAGCGGGATCCTGATCGGGTTCTGGCTTCCGGGTGACACCATTCTCTTCGCGGCCGGGCTGATGGCGGCGGACGCGGCGTCGAACGTGTCCGTCGCGGTCCTCTCGATCGGGGTCGCGGCGGCGGCCACCGCCGGGGCGGTGGCGGGCTACTACACCGGGCATCGCCTCGGCCGGCCGTACCTGGAGCGCAGGTACGCCACGGTGCTGGCCCGTACGGAGGAATTCTACCGACGGTTCGGGCCGATCACCCTGGTCGCGGCCCGCTTCGTGCCGTGGGCGAGGACGTTCGCGCCGGTACTCGCCGGGGCCGTGGCGATGTCATGGTCCCGCTTTCTGATCGCGGTCATGCTCGGAGCGCTCGTCTGGGGGACCGGATTGATCCTTTTGGGCTATACGGCGGCCGCCATTCCTGGGCTGCGGGACGCGGCGGTGTGGATCGCGCTCGTCGTGATCGCCATCTCCGTCATCGCCGGGATCGCCGGTGAGCTGCTGCGTCGGCGATCGGGCCGGCTCCCCGACCAGGGGCCGCGGTAGTCCGTGTCGGGCGAGGAGCGCCGAGGGTCGGGCGAGGAGCGTAGGGATGTTGTCCGTTAGTGCCCCGCGGCGCCGGATCCCGTCGGGAGATCCGTGGACCGGTAGTCTCCACGACGTTACGACCAGATCACATTGGACGATCAATTCCCTTTCCTATGGCAATTTCTGGCTATGGCCGGCTAACCTTGATCGATCCAGGTACGCGGTCGGGGGGTCCGACCACCGAAGGATTCGATGCTTCGACACCACAGGCGGCACCATGCGGAACGGCGTCGCGCCGGCCCCGTCCTCTGCACCGCGGCAGGGGCCTTGACCGCGGTTCTGGCGGTCGTGCTGCTCGCGGATGGTCATTCGGGACCGCGTGACGGTGACCACGTGGCCGGCCGCGTCGGCGCGCAGCCGGGTCGGGGCGTGGTCGGGGTGACGGCCGGGGTCCCTCCCACGTCGATCGCGGGTCGGATCGCGGATCGGGGTGCGCCGACCGGGCCCGGGGCCGAGCCGCCGCCCGCCGCTCGCCCGGCCGGTCCGGATCAGCTGCCCGCTGCGCGGGCGTCGGCTCTGGCCCTGGCCGCGCCGGTGACGGCTCCGTCCGCGTCGACCCCGGCGCCGGCTGTTATCTCCCCGCGCCCGCCGTACCTGCCGGCCTCCTGGACGAGCCTGGTCGGTCAGGTCGTGACCTCGACCAACCTCGAGCGCCGGGCGGCCGGTTGCCCTCCGTTGATCGTCGACTTACGGTTGGCCGCCGCGGCCCAGGCACACAGCGTCGACATGGCCACGGCCGGCTATTTCGGCCACGACAGCCCGGACAGTCGCTCGCCCTTCGACCGGATCGCCGCCGCCGGCTTCTCCTTCTCCATCGCCGCCGAGAACATCGCCGCCGGTCAGCGCACCGTGGCCGAGGTGATGCGCGGATGGATGAACAGCCCGGACCACCGATCGAACATCCTCACCTGTTCGTTGACCCGGATCGGCGTGGGCTACGCGACGGGCGGCAGGTACGGCACCTACTGGACCCAGGACTTCGGGACGCCGTGAGGCCCGGCCCACTTGCCGGGCGCGACCGGCCCGTGGCATCCCGCGAGGTGCACCCGACCTCGATCCTCCCGACTCGCGGGGATGTCCCGGTCCTGATCAGTAGTCGATCCCGTAGGGTCGGGTCATCGTCGCCGACGGCAGCGAGCACGGCAACGAGCGTGGTAAAGCCCGCGGACCCAGCCGGTGGACGGGCTGGCGGGCCGCGCGGCAGCGCCGTCGGCGAGGGTGATCCTGGCAGGAGGAGTGACCTTGGTTCGGGCGGTGGTCACCGGCGCGGCCGGCTTCCTCGGCGGAGCGCTGGCCCACGCGCTGCGGCGGCGCGGTGACGACGTTGTCGCCATCGACATCCGGCGCGCGCCGGGTGTCAGGCAGGCCGACGTCAGCCGTCCCGGTGGGTGGGAGAAAGCCCTTTACGGCACGGAGCTGGTGATCCATGCCGCCGCCATCGGGACCGGTGGCGTCGCGGAACTGACCCCAGTGCGTCCCGGCCGAGCCGGAGCGCCGGTACGGGTGCCCGACGCCGAGATCCGGCGGGTGACCCTCGGCGCCACGGCGGCGTTGCTCGACGCCGCGGGTCGGGCCGGGGTCGACCGCTTCATCCATCTCTCCTGCGTGGACGTGCTTGCCCGGACGAGTGGCCCGGTCCCCGGCGGGACCGGGGAGCGGGGGCCCGCGCGAGCCGTCGGCCGACCACTGGACGAGACCACGCCGATCGGGCTGACTGGCGACGTCCGCGCCGACGCCATGGCCGCCGCGGAACAGGCGGTCGGGTCGGCCGCTGCGCACGGACTCGGCGCGACCGTCCTGCGGATCGGGGACGCCTACGGTCCCCGGGCTGGTCGCTGGACCCTCTGGCCGGTGCTGCTGATGCGGGCCGGGCGGTTCGTCCTCGTCGACGGCGGCCGGGGTGTGCTCAGCCCCGTGCATGTCGACGACGTGGTCACGGCGGTGACCACCGTCGCCGGTGCGGACCGGTCGGCGGTCGCCGGTGAGGTGCTGCACGTGACCGGGGGGGAGTCGGTGTCCGCCGCCGACTTCTTCACCTTTTACTGTCAGATGCTCGCGATCGCGGCGCCCCGCTCCGTACCGGCCAGGATCTTCGAAGCGGTCGACGCGATTGATCGTGTCTGTTCGTTCGCGGAGGGTTACCGGAGGCGAGGCGCGGACGGTTCCGCGGCCGAGACGCCACCCCTCCCCACCCACCCGGTCCCGGCGGTCTCGACGACCTCGGTACGGCCAGCGGGCTCAGCCGCCCCGGCCGTTCCGGCCGTTCTGGTGAACTCGGCGATCCCGTCGCGGCGGGCACCGGGCCTGGTCCGCGGTGTCGGTGCCCGTCTGGTGGCCGGAGTCGATCCCCGCGCCCGGGTGGACCTCGGTCCGCTCACCGTGCGCACCCTGACCCGCGACGCGGGCCTCTCCATCGAGAAGATCCGGGCCCGGACGGGATGGTCGCCGGTCGTGCGGCTGCCCGAGGGCATGAACCGCACCGAGTCCTGGCTCCGGGAACGGGGTCTGCTCGGGGTCCGGGAGCCGTCCCGTCGTGGGTGAGGGCCCTACACTCACCACCTCCCGACTACTCGCACTCCCGCTCACCATTTGGAACGCGGGATACGTCGCCGAGGAGCTCGCGCCTTCGCTGGCGTTCACGGTCATCGCCCCGCGATCAGGCGCGCGTGGCGCTCCCGGTGACGGATCCGGCCCCTTCGGCGGCATCGTCGGGACCGATCCTGCCGCGGGGGCGCCCGATCCCGACGATCCGGCGGGGGCGCTGCGGCGCGAACTGCGCCGTCGGGCGAGCGCCGGCCACACGGTCCTGACCTGGGTGCTGCGTCGCCATCCGGGTCGCCACCCGGGTCGCCAGCCAGGATCGGCGGCGGTGGGCCTGCTCGCGGCGGAGGCCCACGGCCGGCGGGTGGTGGTCGGGGTGTCGATCGTGCTCGGATGCCGGCGCAGCGGCTACGCCACCGAGGCGATCCGCGCGGTCGCGGGATGGTTCGAATACCGCGGCGCTCTGGTGGAGACGCGGATCCGGCGCGGGGACAGCGTGGGGAAGCGTCTCGCGCAGGCGACCTCGTTCGTGCCCACGGGTGTGCTGATCGCCGATTGGTGGCGGATCTGGCTGCGTCCGCCGCCAAGTTGACCATTGAGGTTTGTCACGCAACGTCATTGGGCGCCGGGCTTCGTCCGGGCCTGGCGCCGCGGGTCACCGCCGACCGCTCCGGTACCGTCCGGATCCGGCCGTCATCCGGCCCGAACGGGCAGAACCCATGTCCAGCCGCCTTTCGCGGCGCGGCGGAAGGTCATTGTGACGGTACCGTTACCATGCTGTGTTGTCGGCTGGGTGACAGCTCCCGGCTCATTCTTTCGTCGTCACGAGGAGAGTGGTGAACACGCCGCGGAGACAGCCCCCTGTTCAGACTGTGATGCCCTGGGGCACCATGTAAGGCGATGTCGCGACCAATGGCCGACGGGCCGAAGCTGGGCGGGGCGTCCGTGGGGGTCCGTGGGAGGGCCGTCGCGTGCCCGGGGAGGGGAGCCCGAACGGTCCGGCGCCACCTGCGCCTGGGAGGTCAGCACCATGAGTGTGGATACCCCTCGGGGGACACCGGCCGGAGTCCGGCCGAGCGAGGTCACGTACGACCATCTGATCATTCCGCCGCACTGGCGTCGGCCGAAGGAGTCGGCGCCGGGGACGCTCAACCCTCTGTTCCCCTCCGAGGGAGGCCTCCGGTCCGAGCCGGCTGCGGCCGGCTCGACGTCGCCGATCAACCCGACAACCGGTCCGCTGACGGGTCCGCTGCTGGTCGGCACCACGGCGCGTGCCTTCGCGAAACTCGACGACCTGATCCGTCTCAGTGCCGAGGATCGTGCCGTCGTCGCGGCTCGCCGCGACGAGGCGGAGCGGGCGCTGCGCGCGATCTTCCCGCCCCGTTGCGCGCTGCCGCTGGTCGGGGTCGCCACGATCGGCTCGGCGGGGCGGGACACCATGATCCGTCCGCTCGACGAGGTCGACATCTTCGCGGTCTTCTCGGCGGCCAACAGCGCCTGGAAGCGTTTCCGCTGGGACTCCCGCGACCTGCTGCTCTGTGTACGCAACGCCATCGGCGGAGATCGGATCCAGACGATCGGCAGCCGCGGCCAGGCGCTGCGCATCGTCTACGACGCCCCCCCGGACGTCCATCTGGTGCCGGCCTTCGATCATCCGCGTGCCGGGTACGTCATACCCGACCGGGTCGGTGGCTGGCTGCCGACCCGGCCGGAGCGGCACACGAGCTGGGCGGCGGACCTCGGCCCCCGGGTGATCTCGGCGGTCCGCCTGCTCAAGGCGTGGAACCGGGTGCGCGGCAGCCACCTGCGCTCCTTCCATATCGAGGCGCTCGCCGGGCAGGTCCTCGCCGGTCGCGGGCTCAACACCCGGCAGGGGCTCGCCGAGGTCTTCCGGCACCTGGACGACGTCGGCCTCACCGTGGCCGACCCGGCCGGCGTCGGCGGGGACCTGTCGTCGTACCTGCGCGCCGAGGACATCGAGGCGTTGGCCGAGAGTGTCCGGCTCGCCCGGATCTACTCGGCGAAGGCGGTGGATGCGGAACAGGCCGACGATCACGAGGAAGCCGTGAACCTGTGGGGTTCCCTCTTCGGACCGGAGTTCCCCACGTTCGGCTGAGGGCGGGCCGGTAGCGCGCTTCGTTTACCCGGCGCCCCGGCTCATCCAGCGCCCCGGCTCATCCAGCGCCCCGGCTCATCCAGCGGTCCGGTACGGCGTGGCGCCGACCGATCCGGGATCGCTCGGCCTGCGCGGCGGCGAGCGAGACCGCCTCGTCGGCGTCGCGCAGGCCGGCGCGCACCGTCACCGGGCCGCCGGTGGTATCGAGGTGCACGTCGGCCAGCCGTAGCAGTCTGGCCAGCGGGTTCTGCACGATCCGGATGCTCTGCACCTTGCCGTGAGGGATGAGATCGGTGTGCCGCCGGACGATTCCCCGGTGTACGACGAAGACCGTGTCGTCCGCTCCGCAGGACAGCCGCCGCCAGTGGAGCGGGGCGAGCCAGGCGGCCCGGCGTGGCGGCCGGGTCATCGCCACCGCGGCGACGTCCACTCCGGGCAGCAGCCGGCCGATCAGGGCCAGCGCATCCGCCCGGCGGGCCACCGGTAGCAGCACGGAGGGCCCGCCGCCAGCCACGTTCATCCGGACCGTCACCCAGCCCGACCAGCGCCACAGCGCCGGTTCGCCGATGCTGATCGCCTGGACCCGTCCCGGCGGGACCGTGGCGTGGGTGCGGTTGAGCAGACCGCTGATGATGCGCAGCCCGTCGGGTGACTCGGAGACGGTGTAGGGGTAGCCGGCCGCGAACCGGCGAAACGTCGTGTGCCAGAGGCTGCCGAGCATCGGAACGGCGCCGAGGGCGCCGGTGAGGGTACCGGTCAGCAGGGCGGGCGTGGCGATCGCGGCCGCGCCGAACAGCGCCACCCACGGCGCGGGGGACAGCGCGATCGCGGCCACCAGCCGCCGTGGTGGCACCTCGGCGAGTGGGCGCTGCGGTGCCTCGCCTACGTCCGGCGCGAATCCCGCGGCGGTGGCCAGCAGCTCGGCCCGCAGCCGCTGGGCGTGACCCACCGACAGGTACCGCAGATCGGACCCGGAGTCGGTGTCCAGTTCGGAGCGTTCCCTGCCGGCGAGATCGAGCCGGAGGATGGCGAGCCCCGCGGCTCGGGCGAGAAGCGGTTGGGCGATGTCCACCGACTGTAACCGATCTAGCCGGACATGGCGGGTCCGTCGGACCAAAAGCCCGGTATCGAGCCGAAGATTGTCGCGTTCGACCCGGTAGCGGGTGAACCGCCAGGCGCAGTATCCGTAGATGCCGGCGGCGGGGATCAGGAAGATCAGGGTGAGCCCGATGATGCGGGGCGTGACGTCGTCGGCGAGGTTCCTGCCGACCGTCGCCACGAACGCCGCGACGATCACCCAGCCGCGCAGGAACGGGGTGAGCGGATGCAGCCGGTGAAACCCGTCCTGGCCGGGGCGTGTCGCCCGAGCCGGCGCTTCGCCGGTGGTGGACCCCCGCTCGATTGTCACAGCCCGGCCGACCGGGCTTCACCGCGTTCGGTGAGCGCGTCACGTAGCCGTGCGGCCTCGTCCGGGGCCAGGCCGGGGATGACGGCATCGCTGTCCGCGGCCGCGGTGTGCAGCTGCACCTTGGCGATGCCGAAACGGCGTGCCAGCGGCCCGGCGGTGACGTCGACGAGCTGCATCCGGCCGTACGGCACCACGATCAGGCGACGCGTCAGCACCCCGCGGCTGATCAGGAGATCGTCCTCCCGCTCGGCGTAGCGCCAGGCCTGCCAGCGGAGGCCGATCGAGCGCCAGAGCCAGCCCGTCACGAGGACCGGCGCCACCGTGATCAGTATCCAGGGCCAGCCGCCGAACGCCGCCGTGATCAGCAGGGTGAGCGCCACCACCGGGACGGCTCCCACGATCAGGAGCGCCCGTCGAAGCCGCCGTAGGTCCGGTGGCAGGACCCGCCACTGCGCGGGATCCGGCAGAAGAGCGTCGTGCATTCCGCAACAATAAGTCGCACATCCGCTACGTCCGGCCCGAATCGGCCGAGGAACTGGCGGCGCGCCGTCCCCACGATGGTCCTCGCCCGGTCTGCGGCGATTCGCCGGGAGGCCTGTCAGAGGGACTTGACGGTGGCGGCCTTGACCGTCAGGCCCGAGCGGTCCGGCGCGGCGTCGACGAGCACCTCGTCGCCGTCCCGGATCTGCCCGCCGAGCAGTTCCCTGGCGAGCTGGTCGCCGATCGCCGTCTGGACCAGCCGCCGCAGCGGGCGGGCCCCGAACACCGGATCGTAGCCGACGTCGGAGAGCCATCCCTTGGCGGCGTCGGTGGTGTTGAGGGTGATCCTCCGGTCGAGCAGCCGGGCCCGCAGCCGATCGAGCTGGAGATCGACGATGCGGGCCAGCTCGTCCCGGCCCAGCTGGTCGAAGACGAGGACGTCGTCGAGGCGGTTGAGAAACTCCGGCTTGAAGGCGTCGCGCACGGCGACCATCACCGACTCGCGGCGCACCTGCGGGCTGAGCGTGGGGTCCGCGATGAACTGCGACCCGAGGTTCGAGGTCAGGATGAGGATCGTGTTGCGGAAGTCCACCGTGCGGCCCTGGCCGTCGGTGAGCCGCCCGTCGTCGAGAACCTGCAGCAGGACGTCGAAGACGTCCGGATGGGCCTTCTCGACCTCGTCCAGCAGGATGACACTGTACGGCCGGCGGCGGATCGCCTCGGTGAGCTGACCGCCGGACTCGAACCCGATGTACCCGGGCGGGGCGCCGATCAGGCGGGCCACCGAGTGCTTCTCGGCGTACTCGCTCATGTCGATGCGCACGATCGCCCGCTCGTCGTCGAAGAGGAAGTCGGCGAGCGCCTTCGCGAGCTCGGTCTTCCCGACCCCGGTGGGCCCGAGGAAGAGGAAGGAGCCGGTCGGCCGGTCCGGGTCGGCGATCCCGGCCCTGGCCCGGCGGACCGCGTCGGAGACGGCCCGCACCGCGTCGTCCTGGCCGATGACCCGCGCGTGCAGTGCGGACTCCATGCGCAGCAGCTTCGCCGTCTCGCCTTCGAGGAGGCGACCGGCCGGGATCCCGGTCCAGGCGGCGACGACCTCGGCGACATCGTCCGGGCCGACCTCCTCGTTGAGCATCGCCCCACCGGGGGAGTCCGCGCCGGCCAGCGCGCCGGTCGCCGCCGACAGCCGCTTCTCCAACGTCGGGATGGTGCCGTACCGCAGCTCCCCGGCCTTGGCGAGGTCGAGGTCGCGCTCGGCGAGCTCCGCGGCGCGCCGCGCGTTCTCCAGCTCCTCCTTGATCTTCTGAACTTCGGAGATCGAGTCCTTCTCCCGGTGCCAGCGGGCCGTCAGGCTTGACAGCTCCTCACGCCGGTCGGCGAGCTCGCGCTGCAGGCGCCCCCGCCGCTCGCGGGAGGCCTCGTCGTTCTCCTTGGACAGCGCCATGTCCTCGATCTCCAGGCGGCGCACGGCGCGCTCGAGTTCGTCGATCGCCACCGGCCGGCTGTCGATCTCCATGCGGAGCCGGGATGCGGCCTCGTCGACCAGGTCGATCGCCTTGTCCGGCAGGAAGCGCGCGGTGACGTAGCGGTCGGATAGGGTGGCCGCGGCGACCAGCGCGGTGTCGGTGATGCGCACGCCGTGGTGCACCTCGTAGCGTTCCTTGAGCCCGCGCAGGATGCCGATGGTGTCCTCGACCGTCGGCTCGCCGACGAGGACCGGCTGGAAGCGACGTTCCAGCGCCGGGTCCTTCTCGATCCGGGCGCGGTACTCCTCCAGGGTGGTGGCGCCGATCATGCGCAGCTCGCCGCGGGCGAGCATCGGCTTGAGCATGTTGCCGGCGTCCATCGCTCCTTCGGCCGCGCCGGCGCCGACGACGGTGTGCAGCTCGTCGATGAAGGTGATGATCTGACCCTCGGCCTCGCGGATCTCGTTGAGGACGGAGGTCAGCCGCTCCTCGAACTCGCCGCGCAGCTTGGAGCCAGCAACCATCGAACCGAGGTCGAGCGAGACGATGCGCCGGCCGCGCAGCGACTCGGGCACGTCACCCGCGACGACCCGCAGCGCGAGCCCTTCGACGATGGCCGTCTTGCCGACCCCGGGCTCGCCGATGAGGACCGGGTTGTTCTTCGTCCGCCGCGACAGCACCTGGATGACGCGGCGGATCTCGGCGTCGCGGCCGATCACCGGGTCCAGCTTGCCCTGCTGCGCACGCTCGGTGAGGTCGATGGAGTACTTCTCCAACGCGCGGTAGGAGCCCTCCGGGTCCCGGGTGGTCACCCGCCGGGCGCCGCCGCGCACCTTCTCGAAGGCGCCGCGCAGCGCGTCGGGGGTGGCGCCGGCGGAGGTGAGGATCCGCCCGGCCTCGCCCCCCTCCTCGGCGAGCGCCACGACCAGATGCTCGACCGAGGTGTACTCGTCACCCAGCTGACCGGCCTGCCGCTCGGCGTTGTTCAGCACCGCGATGAGCTGGCGGGACAGCTGCGGCGGGGACACGCTCATGCCCGTCGCGCGGGGCAGCCGCGTCACTGCGGCCTCGGCTCGGGAGCGCACCGTGTCGACCGAGGTGCCCGCGGACGCCAGCAGCGCCGCGCCGACCCCGTCAGACGCTTCGAGCAGTGCGGTGAGCAGGTGGAGGGGGTCGACGAGGGGTGACCCGTCGGCGGTGGCTCGACTGATCGCTGCGGAGAGTGCCTCCTGCGACCGGGCGGTGAGGCGTTCAGCGTTCATGGCGGATCCCAGATGGTCGGACGGCGTGCACTGTCGCTTTTTCAACGCTCAGCATACCTAAGTCGTTTCCACTCAACCTTGCGGGCGCGCCGCGATGAACCCCCTGCATCCGTTTGCCGGCTCCGCCCGGCCGGTCAGCGGCGGGGCAGCGGCCGCCAGACCACGAGCGCGCCGCGATCCACCGGGACGAGGTCGCGCCGGTGACTGGCATGCGCCTCGGCCACCGCGCGGTCCGTGTCGGCGCGGGACCGGGCGAGCTCCTCGGTGAGCTGACGCACCTGCGCCTGCAGCGCCATCACCTGGGCGCTCAACCGGAGGATCTGCTTGATCCCCTCCAGGTTGACGCCTTCCTCCTGGGACAACCGCTGCACCTCGCGCAGCAACGCCACGTCCCGGGCGGAGTAACGCCGCCCCCGCCCGGCCGTGCGCCCGGGCGTGACCAGCCCGAGCCGGTCGTAGGACCGCAGGGTCTGGGGATGCATCCCGGCGAGCTGCGCGGCGATCGAGATGACGTAGACCGGTGCGTCCTCGTCGTGGGCCGGGCCCGGCAGCGGGCCGGCGGGGTAGTAGCCCTCCGGCCGAATCTCGGTGTCCGGCCGAACCTCAGCGGGGGACGCCGCCGGTCCCCTCTGGAGCTGCCGTTCCCCTGTTCGCCCTGCTCCCGTCGCTCGCCCGCGCCGGGCGGGCGGCGGGTCGGATGTGCGGTTCGGCCGCCCGGTCATCCGCCTGCCTCCATCCGTTCCATCAACGGCGCCCGTGGGTCCTCGGGATGGGCCTGGGCGAACTCCAGCAACGCCGTACGTGCCCGTGGGGAGAGATCACTCGGCTTCGGCACCGTCACCTCGAGGGTGACGATGAGGTCCCCGTTCCCGCCCCCGGCTGTGGGGACACCCCGCCCGCGGGCCCGCAGGCGTCGACCGCTGGAGGTCCCCGCCGGCACCTTCATCGTGAGCGGAGCACCGTCCAGGGTCGGCACCCGTATCGATGCGCCGAGGGCGGCCTCGGTGATCGTCACGGGGAGAGTGATCGCCAGATTGTTCCCCTCCCGCTCGAACACCGGATGGCGCAGCACGTGCACCGTCACCTCGAGGTCACCGGCCGGTCCGCCCCGTTCGCCGGGTATGCCACGCCCCCGGACCCGCAGCCGCTGTCCGTCGCTCACCCCAGGTGGGATGCGGATGCGCTGCTCACGCTCACGCCGGCCGGTGCCCCGGCAGTCCGGGCAGGGATGGTCGATCAAGGTGCCCTTGCCCAGGCAGTCGCGGCAGGGCTCGGAGAGTGCGAAGCCACCCTGGGAGCGGGACACCACGCCCAGTCCACGGCAGGTCGGGCAGGTGCGCGGCGTCGTGCCGGGACGCGCCCCGCTGCCGGTGCAGGTGGTACAGGTCGCGGCCCCGGGAAGCCGGACCGACGCCTCCAGGCCGGTCAGCGACTTCTCGAAGGGGATCGTGACCTCGGCCTCGATGTCGGCACCCCGACGCGGGCCGCGTCCGGGTGACGACCGCTGGAACAGGTTGTCGAAGATGCCGCCGAGGCCGCCGTTCGCCCCACCGAGAAGGTCGTCGAGGTTGAGGTTCGGCCCGCTGCCGTAGCCCGTGCCGGGCGCGCCGAACCCGCCGTAACCCCCGGCTCGGCCAGGCCCGCCGAAGCCGCCGCCGGGACGACCGCCGGCCGCGAACAGCGCCCGGGCCTCATCGTACTCCCGTCGACGGCCCTCGTCCGAGAGAACGTCGTAGGCCTCGGAGACCTCCTTGAACCGCGCCTCGGCCTTGGCGTCCCCCGGGTTCTTGTCGGGGTGCAGCTCACGGGCCAGCCTGCGGTACGCCTTCTTGATGTCGGTCGCCGAGGCGTCCTTTGGAACGCCGAGAGCGGCGTAATAGTCCTTCTCGACCATGTCGCGAACACTCACGGCGCCCCTCCTTCCTTCACGATGTCGTCCGCGCGAGGCGGTGGCCGGCCATGCCCGTCAGACCCCGGCTCGCGGACGGCCGGACGGACCTGGCTCCCCTCTTCAGCCGGTGTTCAGTCGGCGCTGACAGTGGGCCCGCCGTTGTCCGGCCCGGGCGCACTGCCCGTGTCATCGGGGACCGATGCCGGCCGATTCGGCGGGCCGCCTGCCTGGCCCGGGCCGCTCCCCGCCGCCTCGCCGGCCCCGGCGACGACCTCCGCCTCGACCGGCTGATCGACGATCTCGTCCACCTCGCCCGACGGTTCCGCGACCGACACCTGCGCGGGCCGCAACACTTTGCCCGCGTGCAGGTAACCCGCCCGGAAGACGTCCACGCAAGTCGGCCCGCTCACGTCCGACCGGTAGGAGTGCATCAGAGCCTCGTGGACCGACGGGTCGAACTCGTCGCCCTTCGCCCCGTAGCGCTCCAGCCCGGTCGCCTCCAGGGCTGCCTCCAAGGCCTCCGCGATCGCCTTGAACGGGCCTTCCAGATCGCCGTGGTCACGAGCCCGGCCGATGTCGTCGAGGGTCGACAGCAGACTCGCCAGCAGCTTCGCCGTCGCCTGCTCGCCGATCTGCTGACGGTCCCGCTCGACCCGCCGACGGTAGTTGTCGAACTCGGCCTTCAGGCGCTGCAGGTCCGCGGTCCGCTCGGTGACCTGCTGGCGCAGTGACGCCATGAGCTCACCGTCACCCTCGCCCGCCGGGACTCCGGCGGGAGGAACCTCCGTGGCCGTCGGGCCGGGGGACGCAGCGGCCTCCGGCCGGACCTCGCCGCTCTCCGGATCGATCCGGCGCCGGTCCCGCACCACCACCGGGGGCTCTTCGGCCTCGTCCCGGCCGTCGGGCCGAGACGAACCCCACCAGTCCGCGGCCTGGCTTGAGGTCACTTCTTGTCCTCCTCATCCACGATTTCCGCGTCGACCACGTCGTCGTCGGCTGCTCCGGCGCCGCCGGAGGCACCCGCGCCCTCCTGGGCGGCCTGCGCGTACATGGCCTGGCCCATCGCCTGGCTAGCCGCGGCCAGCGCGTCGGCCGCCTCGCGGATCGCCGCCGTGTCGGTGCCGGCGACGGCGCCCCGCAGCGTGCCGAGCTTCTCCTCCACGTCGTTCTTCACCGCGGCGTCGATCTTTTCGCCGTTCTCGGCGAGGAACCGCTCGGTCGAGTAGACGAGCGTCTCGGCTTTGTTGCGGGTCTCGGCCTCCTCCCGGCGCCTGCGGTCCTCCTCGGCGTACTGCTCGGCGTCGCGGACCATGCGGTCGATGTCGTCCTTCGGCAGCGCCGAGCCACCGGTGATGGTCATCGACTGCTCCTTGCCGGTGCCCAGGTCCTTCGCGGACACGTGCACGATGCCGTTTGCGTCGATGTCGAAGGTGACCTCGATCTGGGGCATGCCCCGCGGGGCGGGCGGCAGGCCGGTCAGCTCGAACATGCCGAGCTTCTTGTTGTAGGCGGCCATCTCGCGCTCGCCCTGGAAGACCTGGATCTGCACGGAGGGCTGGCTGTCCTCGGCGGTGGTGAAGATCTCCGAGCGCTTGGTGGGGATCGTGGTGTTGCGCTCGATGAGCTTGGTCATGATCCCCCCCTTCGTCTCGATGCCGAGCGAGAGTGGGGTGACGTCGAGGAGCAGGACGTCCTTGACCTCGCCCTTGAGCACGCCGGCCTGCAGCGAGGCGCCGACGGCGACGACCTCGTCCGGGTTGACGCCCTTGTTCGGCTCCTTGCCCCCGGTCAGCTCGCGGACCAGCTCGACGACGGCGGGCATCCGGGTGGAACCACCGACGAGGACGACGTGGTCGATGTCGCTGATCTTGATCCCCGCGTCCTTCACCGCCTGCTGGAAGGGGTGCCTGCAGCGGTCGATGAGGTCGGAGGTCATCCGCTGGAACTCGGCGCGCGACAGTGAGACGTCGAGGTGCAGGGGACCCTCGGCCGACGCGGTGATGTAGGGCAGGTTGATCGTGGTCTGGGTGGACTGCGAAAGCTCGATCTTCGCCTTCTCAGCGGCCTCCCGCAGCCGCTGCAGGGCCATCTTGTCCTTGCCGAGGTCGACCCCGTGCTGGCCGTTGAAAGTCTTGATCAGGTGGTCGGTGACGCGCTGATCCCAGTCGTCACCACCGAGGTGGGTGTCACCGGAGGTGGACTTCACCTCGACGACACCGTCGCCGATCTCCAGCAGGGAGACGTCGAAGGTACCGCCACCGAGGTCGAAGACCAGGATGGTCTGTTCCTTCTCGCCCTTGTCCAACCCGTAGGCGAGGGCCGCGGCGGTCGGCTCGTTGACGATCCGCAGGACGTTGAGCCCGGCGATCGTGCCCGCCTCGGTAGTGGCCTGACGCTGGGCGTCATCGAAGTACGCCGGGACGGTGATGACCGCGTCCGTGACCGTCTCACCGAGGTAGGACTCGGCGTCCCGCTTCAGCTTCTGCAGGATGAACGCGCTGATCTCCTGGGGCGTGAGATCCTTCGCGTCGACCGTCATCTTCCAGTCGGTGCCCATGTGGCGTTTGACCGACCGGATGGTGCGCTCGACGTTTGTCACCGCCTGACGCTTGGCGACCTCGCCGACCAGGACCTCGCCGTTCTTCGCGAAAGCCACGACCGACGGGGTCGTCCGGGAGCCCTCGGCGTTGGCGATCACCGTGGGTTCGCCGCCCTCGAGCACGCTCACGACGGAGTTCGTGGTGCCGAGGTCGATACCGACCGCTCGTGCCATGTCTGTGTGCCTTTCGATCATGTCGGTGGCGCCGATCAGGCGGGCGCACCGACCTCGTGGGGATGGAACCTGTCGGTGAACCGAGGTTTGAGGATCACTCCGGGAAGCCTCGGTTCCGCCAACGCTAAGCCAGGCTGGTGTGTTGAGTCGCTCTGACTCATGATGACGGCTCTTATCATAGCCCGACAGGGGTGATCCTAGCGCGCTCAACTTTTGTGCGGCCGGGACATTCCCGCCAGCGCCGCCGGGCGGGACCGGAAGGGGAGCTGGCGGGAAGAGCCTGCGGGGGAGCCGCGTGGCGTGGAGTGGGAGAGCGTCAGCTTCCGGCGGGTGGCTGCGGGGCCGAGTCACCCGCGGCACCGTCGCCGGGCGCCTGGCCGGCGTCGGGGTCCGTCGTCTCCCGGGGCGGTCGAACGGCGGCCAGGATGCGCCCGCGGCGGGCTCCCGGGCGCGGCCGTCCGCCCGCGCGTGATCCGAGCCGGGGCGAGACGACCGGCCCCATGCCGGCAGCCGACGGACCGTCCGGCCCGGAGGCCGCGCCGCCGCCGCTCGTGGCCTCGTCAGTGCCCGCTCGGCCGGGAACCGTGAGCGGCATTCCGGTCCGGTTGATGAGGTCGGCCTGCCGGCCCAGGTCGGACTCGATCTGGGCGAGCCGGTCGAGCATCTCGGAAGCGTCCCCGTCGCGCTCACGGATCGTGCGCAGCGCGTCCATCAGGGTCAGCCACTGGTCCCGACCGACGGTGATCTGCTCGGCGAGGCGGTTGGCCGAGTAGGCCGGAAACAGCCGTTCCGTGGCGGCGGCGATCTGCTGGACCTCACTGGGGTTGAGCCGGCCGGGCTTGCGCCGGATGTAGTTGACGACGTCCTTGATGCTGATGATCGTCACTCCGTCGAGGGCGCCGTCGCTCCACAGGACGTTGGCCTCGACCATCACCAGGATCGGACTTACCGGGATCTTAAGCATCGGCAGTGCTGCGCGGATCTGGTTGCGGACCTCGCCACCCAACCAGGCTGTGCGGTCGATCGGGGGCTTGAGTGACTCTCCGTCACAGGTCGCCCCACCCTTCTTGTACCGCACGGTGCCCTTGCTGTTGTCGCTGCTGAGCACCATCACCCCGCCGGGCCCGACCAGGAGGTGACCGATGGTCGCCTCGGAGTAGGGGACGGCCCGGTCGTGCAGGATGACGTACCCTTGGCGGCGCAGCCGGGCGATGGCGCGGGCGGTCCTGCGCTCCGCCTCGGCCCCCTCGCGCAGCGACTCGACGTCGGGGGCGGTCCCGAACGAGGCGATCACGATCCCGGCCGGCCAGGCGATGAAGACCAGCAGGAACACGACGACCGCGACCGTGGGCAGCCCCAGACCGAAGCCGATGACGAGGGCGAGAACGAGTCCCACCAGGGCCGAGCGCACCGCGGTGCGGGGTACCTCGCGGCTCAGCTTGTCCCGCCGCACGAGTGCCTGGTTCTCCCTGGCCCGGAGGTACTCCGTCTGCAGGGAGTGTCCAGGGCGGCCGACTCGGGTCATCGTCGGCCGGGTGATCGTCGCCATCGTGCCCACCATGTTCGCAGGGTTGTCGTTCGCAGGGTTGTCGTTCGCGGGGTTGTCGTTCGCGGGGTCGTCAACGTCGGTAGGGCCCGTCCGCCGGGGCACGCCGGGCGTCGTCGCGGCAGCGCTGGCACCGGGCCCATGCACAACGTGAAGGTGGCGAGCACCGCGGGACACACGATCGCCCGGTCACCGTGGGCGAAAGCTGTCCTTATGGTGCGTCGAAGCACCTGCCGGCACAAGGGTTGACCTCGTCGGCCCGGGAGGCTCCCGGCGGGGGGAGCGACGTTCCGGGATGGCG
Organism: Frankia sp. CeTa3Moorea; assembly: GCF_978021225.1. NCBI lineage: Bacteria > Bacillati > Actinomycetota > Actinomycetes > Frankiales > Frankiaceae > Frankia > Frankia sp. CeTa3Moorea. Next base: position 44,545 of record NZ_CDXDOR010000019.1, read on the forward strand.
GGATCCGGGGCGCCGTGGTAGTCGTGACGGTGCGAGGCGTTGCGTGTTGGTTGGGCGTCTGCCGCTGAACGTAGCAGTCTCGTGCACCTCGCGCGGACGATCGGGCCTTTGGGCCCCCTAGCTCGGGCCGCTCGGACCACATCGTGGCAGGGTCGACGGTGAGCGGGTTCGCTGTCGGCCTCATAGTGCCCCTACGCCCGGGGGTGGGGACCCAGCCAGGCAGGTTGGCCGGGAGGTGGGACCGGACCCGCCCCTACGGTGGCGCGGGCCACTTGTCCGGGTGGCGTGAGCCACTCGTCCCATACGTTGCTGGTCGGTACGAGCAGGCTCGCCCGCGATAGTGGGTGCCAGATGGAGGATAGTGTGAGAATTGCGATCGGTGGAGCGATCACGCTGATTGCTCTCGCGGTTGCCGGGCGCCGGGTTTTCTGGCTGTTCCGGCTGATCAGGTCCGGCCAGCCGGCCGAGGGCCGGCTCGACGACCTGCCGACCCGCGTCTGGACGGAGATCAGCGAGGTCGGGGGGCAGCGCAAGCTGCTGAAGTGGTCGGTGCCCGGGGCGGCCCACTTCTTCACCTTCTGGGGCTTCACGATCCTGCTGCTGACCGTCATCGAGGCCTACGGCGGCCTGTTCGACGACGACTTCCACATCCCGGGATTCGGGCACTGGGCGGCCATCGGCTTCCTCGAGGACTTCTTCGCCGTGGCGGTCCTCGCCGGCCTGGCCGCCTTTACGATCATCCGGTTGAAGGACGCCCCGGCGCGGCTGGAGCGCAAGTCGCGATTCTACGGCTCGCACACCGGGCCGGCCTGGGTCATCCTCGGTCTGATCACCGCCGTCATCGTGACACTGTTGATCTGCCGTGGTGCCCAGTACAACACCGGCAACCTCCCGCAGGGCCAGACGAAGTGGGCCTTCGCGTCCTACGCCGTGAGCCGCATCTTCTCCGGCCTCTCCCACGAGGTGAACGAGGGCATCGAGACGGCCTTCCTACTGCTCAACATTGCGGTGATCATGGGCTTCTCAGTGCTGGTGGTCTACTCGAAGCACCTGCACATCGGCCTGGCTCCGATCAACGTCGTGCTCAAGCGCCAGCCGGTGGCCCTCGGCCCGCTGGCCACCACCCCCGACATCGAGAAGCTGATGGAGGAGGACGAGCCGGTCGTCGGCGTCGGCAAGGTCGAGGACTTCTCCTGGAAGGCCATGCTCGACTTCGCCACCTGCACCGAGTGCGGGCGGTGCCAGAGCCAGTGCCCGGCGTGGAACACTGGCAAGCCGCTGTCACCGAAGTTGTTGATCATGGATCTGCGTGACCACCTCTTCGCCAAGGCGCCCTACCTGCTGTCCACCGGGGGCGCGGCGGAGGGCGAGGAGGCGCCGAAGGCGGTCACCGGGATCGCCGAGGACGCCTCCGACTCCCACACCGTGCACCATGTGCCCGAGTCCGGCTTCGGCCGGGTGCCGCAGCCCGGTCAGCCGCAGGTCGACCGGCCGCTGGTCGGCACCGAGGAGGAGGGCGGGGTCATTGATCCCGACGTCCTGTGGTCGTGCACCAACTGCGGCGCGTGCGTTGAACAGTGTCCGGTGGACATCGAGCATGTCGACCACATCGTCGACATGCGTCGCTACCAGGTGATGATCGAGTCGGCGTTCCCGTCCGAGGCCGGCGTCATGCTGCGCAACCTCGAGAACAACGGCAACCCGTGGGGCGTCTCGCCGCGGACCCGCACCGAGTGGACCGAGGGCCTGCCCTTCGAGGTGCGTGTCCTCGGCGACGGTGAGCAGATCCCCGACGACGTCGAGTACCTGTACTGGGTCGGCTGCGCCGGGGCGATCGAGGACCGCGCCAAAAAGGTCGCGCGGGCCTTCGCGGAGCTCCTGCACACCGCCGGGGTCGAGTTCGCGATCCTCGGTACGAACGAGTCCTGCACCGGAGACCCGGCGCGCCGGCTCGGCAACGAGTACCTGTACCAGGAGATGGCCAAGGCGAACATCGAGCTGCTGAACGCCACGGGCGTCAAGAAGATCGTTGCCACCTGCCCGCACTGCTTCAACAGCCTCGCCCGGGAGTACTCGGCCCTCGGCGGTCAGTACGAGGTCGTCCACCACACTCAGCTGCTCGGCAAACTGGTCGAGGAGCGCAAGCTGGTGCCGGTGACCCGGGTGGAGTCGTCGGTCACCTACCACGACCCCTGCTTCCTCGGGCGGCACAACAAGGTCTACACCCCGCCGCGGGAGATCCTGGCGGCAATCCCGGGCATCCGGGGCCAGGAGATGCACCGCTGCAAGGACCGCGGCTTCTGCTGCGGTGCCGGCGGCGCGCGGATGTGGATGGAGGAGAAGATCGGTAAGCGGGTCAACGTGGACCGGATGGAGGAGGCCCTCGGCCTCGACCCGGACGTCGTGTCCACCGCCTGCCCGTTCTGCATCGTGATGCTCACCGACGCCGTCACCGAGAAGAAGCTGAGCGGAGAGGCGAAGGACGGCGTCGAGGTGCTCGACGTCTCCCAGCTCCTGGCCCGTTCGCTGGCGCCGGCGGCGCCAGCGGCTCCGACCGAGGCGTCCGCCGAGCCTGTCGGCTAGATTGTGCCCTTGCCTTTCCAGAAGGATAAATCGAACATGAAACCCTCTGGAAAGGCAAGGAAGCTGAAAGGCAAGGAAGAAGGAAGTCAGCCTGGGGGGATCTCCCCGTTCGGGACCGGTGCGCGGGTGAAGTCCCGGTAGGCCCTCGACGGAGTCGGGCCGCGCTGGCCCTGGTAGCGCGAGCCGTAGATGGTCGAGCCGTACGAGTGCTCGGCCGGCGAGGACAGCCGGAACAGGCAGAGCTGGCCGATCTTCATGCCGGGCCAGAGTTTGATCGGCAGCGTCGCCACGTTCGACAGTTCCAGCGTGACGTGCCCGGAGAAGCCGGGGTCGATGAAGCCCGCCGTCGAGTGCGTGAGCAGCCCGAGCCGGCCGAGACTCGACTTCCCTTCCAGCCGGCCGGCGAGATCGTCGGGCAGGGTGACGATCTCCAGCGTCGAGCCGAGGACGAACTCGCCCGGATGCAGGACGAACGGCTCGTCGCCCTCCGGGGCGATGAGCTCGGTGAGATCCTCCTGCTCGAGAGAGGGATCGATGTGGCTGTACCGGTGATTGGCGAAGACCCGGAACCAGCAGTCCAGCCGTAGGTCGATGCTGGACGGCTGGATGAGGCCAGGGTCGTGGGGGTCGAGACGGATCCGGCCCGTGGCGATCTCGGTCCGGATGTCCCGGTCGGACAACAGCACGTCCCGGACGTTAGAGCATGAGCGGTTGATCTTCACCCTCCACCCGGAGGTTGATCTTTACCGTCCACCCGGAGGAGGACGGGGCCGCGTGGAAGAGTGAGACGGAGCGTGACCCGGGTAGGAGGCACGTGGCCGGTCGATGAATACCCGGCCGGACGGGTGGGTGCTCCCGGGGAAGGCTGGGGCGGAAGGGACAGGCGGGACGGATGCTCGGGCTACCCGATCACATCGAGGCATGTCTGTTCGACCTGGATGGCGTGCTGACGAACACTGCGACGATCCACGCGGCCGCGTGGAAAGAGATGTTCGACGATTTCCTGGAGAACTGGGCCAAGCGGTCGGGAGGGCCGTTCGTCCCCTTCGACCTCGAGCATGACTATGCCGAGTGCGTTGACGGCCGGCCCAGGATCGACGGAGTGCGAGCCTTTCTCGACGCCCGTCACATCAGGCTTCCCGACGGAAAACCGGACGACCCGCCGTCCGCGCTCACCGTGCATGGGCTGTCCAACCGGAAGAATTTCCTCCTGCTGGGACGGCTTAGGAGGGACAGTGTGGACATCTACCCCGGCTCGGTGACGTACCTGCGGGAACTGGCCGCGCGGGGGATCCCCCGCGCGGTCGTCTCCTCCAGCGCCAACTGCGCCGAGGTGTTGAAGGCGACCGGGCTTGACGCCCTCGTCGACGGAGCGGTGGACGGCATCGTCGCCGCCCGTGACCATCTCGCCGGAAAGCCAGCGCCCGACACCTTCCTCGCCGGCGCCCGGCTGCTCGGGGTGCCGCCGCGGCGGGCGGCGGTGTTTGAGGACGCCCTGGCCGGCGTCGAGGCGGGGCGGGCCGGCGGGTTCGGCTGGATCGTGGGGGTCGACCGGGTGGGGCACGCCGCAGCGTTGCGCGCCCACGGGGCCGACATCGTGGTAAACGACCTGGCGGACCTGCTCGGCCACGGCTCCGGGCCCGGCCCCGCATGATCGACAAAGCGTCTTATCTGATCGAGCCGTGGTCCATCCAGGAGTCCGGTCTCGACATCTCCGATCTGGGCCGGTCCGAGTCATTGTTCGCCCTGTCCAACGGCCATATCGGGCTTCGGGGAAACCTCGACGAGGGCGATCCGCACGGCCTGCCGGGCACCTACCTGAACTCGGTCCACGAGCTGCGGCCCCTGCCCTATGCCGAGGCCGGCTATGGATATCCCGAGTCCGGCCAGACGGTCATCAACGTCACCAACGGCAAGGTGATCCGTCTACTCGTCGACGACGAGCCGTTCGACATCCGCTATGGCGATCTGCGGTCGCATCAGCGGGCGATCGACTTCCGGGAGGGCGTGCTCCGGCGGGACGTGGAATGGGTCTCGCCGGCGGGGCAGACCATCCGGGTGCACTCCGAGCGGCTGGTGTCGTTCTCGCAGCGTTCCATCGCGGCCGTGTACTACGAGATCGAGCCGGTGGGCGACCCGGCGCGGATCGTCATCCAGTCGGAGCTGGTGGCCAACGAGCAGCTGCCGGCCTGGCACGGTGACCCGCGGGCCGCGGCTGCGCTGGAGTCGCCGCTGCGGTCCGAGCGCCATCGGGCGAGCGGCACGATGGTCGAGCTCGTCCACATCACCCACCGCAGCGAGATCCGTGTCGCCGCGGCCATGGACCACGAGTTCGCCGGGCCGGACTCGCTGGGTGTCTCCTCGGAGAGCGAGCCGGACGCCGGCCGGGTGACGGCCACGGCGGTGCTCGCCCCGGGCGAGAAGCTACGGATGGTCAAGTTCATCGCCTACGGTTGGTCGGAGCAACGGTCCCTCCCAGCCCTGAGGGACCAGGCCGCCGCGGCGCTGGTCGCAGCGCGGCAGACCGGGTGGCCCGGTCTCGTCGGCGAGCAGCGGCAGTACCTGGATGCCTTCTGGAAGCGGGCCAACGTCGAGGTCGACGGCGACCCGGAGGTGCAGCAGGCCGTTCGCTTCGCGCTGTTCCACGTCCTGCAGGCCGGAGCGCGGGCCGAGCGGCGGGCGATCCCGGCCAAGGGCCTGACCGGCCCCGGATACGACGGGCACGCCTTCTGGGACTCCGAGTCGTACGTGCTCCCCGTCCTGACGTACACCGCGCCTGACGCGGCGGCCGACGCGCTGCGCTGGCGGTACGCGACTCTGCCACTGGCCAGGGAACGAGCCGATCTGCTCAATCTGAAGGGCGCCGTCTTCCCCTGGCGCACCATCCACGGCGAGGAGTGCTCCGGGTACTGGCCGGCCGGGACGGCCGCCTTTCACGTCAACGCCGACATCGCCGACGCGGTCGCCCGCTACGTCACCATCACCGGGGACGAGCAGTTCGAGCGCACGGTGGGGCTGGAGATCCTGATCGAGACCGCCCGGCTGTGGCGGTCACTGGGACATCACGACCTCGACGGCCGCTTCCGGATCGACGGTGTCACGGGCCCGGACGAGTACTCGGCCATCGCCGACAACAACGTCTACACGAACCTGATGGCGCAGCGGAACCTCGTGGCTGCGGCGGACGCCGCCCGCCGCCATCCCGACCGGGCCGCCGAGTTGGGCGTGGATGCCGAGGTCACGGCGTCCTGGCGGGACGCGGCCGAGAACATGTCCATCCCCTACGACCCCCATCTCGGCGTCCACCCGCAGTCCGAGGGATTCACCGAACACCAGGTCTGGGACTTCGCGAACACCGCGCCCGAGCAGTACCCTCTGCTGCTGCACTTCCCGTACTTCGACCTCTACCGCAAGCAGGTCGTCAAGCAGGCGGACCTGGTCCTGGCGATGCAGCGCCGGGGTGATGCCTTCACGATGGACGAGAAGATCCGCAACTTCGCCTACTACGAAGCTCTGACGGTTCGGGACTCGTCACTGTCGGCATGCTCCCAGGCGGTGCTGGCCGCTGAGTGTGGGCACCTGTCGCTCGCCCATGACTACCTGCGTGAAGCTGCCCTGATGGATCTGCATGACATCGAGCACAATACCGGAGATGGGCTGCACATGGCCTCCCTCGCGGGAAGCTGGATCGCCCTCGTCGAGGGCTTCGGTGGGCTGCGTGACGGCGGTGAGGTGATCTCGTTCGCGCCGCGGTTGCCCGAGGGACTGACCAGGCTGGCCTTCGGGCTCTGTGTCCGCGGGCGGCACCTGCGGGTGGAGGTTTCCGACTCGACGGCGGTCTACACCGTCCCCGCGGGGCCGGCGATGACGTTGCTGCACCACGGCAAGACCGTCCGGGTGGTTCCCGGCCAGCCGGTCAGCATGGAGGTCCCGCCGACGCCTGTCCTGGAACGGCCGAAGCAGCCCCCAGGTCGGGAGCCGCTGCGCTTCCTGCGCCTCCCCGGGACCGGCGGCCGCTCCGGTGCGGGTGGGGGCGCCAGTGCGGGTGGGGGCGTCGGTGCCGGCTCAGCCACCAGCTTCGGCATCGCCCCGGCCAGCGATCGTATCGGTCCTACCGGCCCAAGCGGTTCCGTCAACAGCATCGACGGCTGACTCCGGACGCGCCGGACGGCCCGGGGCCCCACCCGACCCGGTCCGTCCAGTACGATGCGAATGCGCTACGCGGGCGTAGTTCAGAGGCAGAACACGAGCTTCCCAAGCTTGCAACGCGGGTTCGATTCCCGTCGCCCGCTCCACCGGACGTGCCGTTCTACCTGGTGTTTCGCACCGGGTAGCACCGGTTGGGTAGCACCGATCATGGTCATCGGGTAGCACCACTAATCTAGGCTGTCTCTCGGGTCTTGCCGAGAGGAGTTCCGCGTGGCTTGGATCGAGGAGCGCGCGAACCACGTCCGTGTCATGTGGCGTGAAGGTGGCCGAGGCAGCACCCCGGAGTACGAGAAGTTCGCGACCCGCGCCGAGGCCGAGGTCTACAAGAAGCTTGTCGAGGCCGCCGGGAACCACCGCCCGACACCGGTGGTCGAGGATGGGCGCCCGCCCCGTCCGATCGCCGGTCTCCCGTGCACCGTCGAGCAGTGGGCCGAGTTCTGGCTGTCGGGCGTGTCCGGAATCCGCGAGCGCACCGCGAAGGACTACGAACGCGACCTCCGCAACCACGTCCTTCCCGCGTTCGGTGCCATGGAGCTGACCGCGGTGTCGAGCACGGACGTCGGGCAGTGGGTGAAGGGGCTACAGGACCGGAAGCTCGCCCCGAAGACGATTCGCAATCAGCACGGACTGTTGTCCATGATGTTCCAGGCCGCCGTGGACCACGAGCCGCAGGCGATGCGTCCCGGGAACCCGTGCGCCAAGACCCGGCTACCGGAGGCCGGTGGGGAGGAGATGCACTTCCTGACTCCGCCGAGCTGGACCGCCTGTTGGCCGCCCTGCCCGCGCACCACCGCCCCCTGGTCACCACGCTGGCCCTGACCGGTCTGCGATGGGGCGAGGCCACCGGCCTGACCGCCCGGCACGTCGACCTCCTGAGCACGCCGGGAACGATCAGGGTCCGGCAGTCCCTGCAACGGCAGTACGACGGATCGTTCAAGCTTGGACCGCCCAAGACCCGGACGTCACGGCGCACTGTCACCCTGCCCGCGAAGCTGGTCGACGTCCTCATTCCCGTATGGAGCGACCGGAGCGGAGACGAGCTGGTGTTCCTCACCCAGCGCCGGACCCCGGTACACCACTCGCACTTCTACGGCCGCGTGTGGAAGCCCGCCGTCGCCCGCGCCGGACTCGCCCCCGGGGG